>JBGSII010000104.1:0-7557 GCA_041742555.1 Ilumatobacteraceae bacterium | reverse complement strand
ACCCTCGTGACCGTGACCGGGGCGACAGCGCTGGTCGTGGCCGTCGACGCGGGTGGCTCGGGCGTCGACGTGGCCGGTGTTGCTGCCGCACTCGCCGCCGGATTCGGATACGCGGTGTACTCCGTCACCTCGAAGACGACCATGGAACGCGGTCTGGCACCGACCGCAGCGCTTGCGATCCCGTTCACCATCGGTGTGCTCGTCGTGCTCGCGCTCTCGGCGCAGGATTCATGGGGCTGGCTCGGAACCGCCGAGGGAGTCGTGATGGCGCTCTACCTGGGCGTGGTGGCGACCGGCCTGGCATACGTGCTGTTCGGCTTCGGGCTGCAGCGCCTGACCTCGGCGATCGCGGTGACATTGGTCCTGGCGGAACCGCTCACCGCTGCCCTGCTCGCTGTCATCGTCCTCGACGAATCGATCCCGTGGGTCGGCTGGCTCGGGGTGGCGCTCGTGGTGGCCGGTCTCGCACTGGTCGGTCGCGGCGCCTCAGCCGCGATCGGAACGCGAGATCACCCGCCGGTCTGACGCGCCCGGCTCGGCTGCACTCGTGGCGCCTCGTTCGGCATCTTCGGATACACCGGCGGCCACGGCGCATCGGGGATGCCATCGGCGAGGTCGGCGGCGAATCGTTCGACGAGTGGCGTGATCGAACAGGGGGCGTCGTCCATCAGCTCCCATGGGTCGCCTCGTTCGGTCAGTCGACGAGGCACGGTGTCGATCGTCATCGCCTCGGGATCGATCGAATCGAGTTCGTCCCAACCGAACGGGGTCGAGACCTGGGCGCCGACCCGCGGACGTGCCCCCCAGGCGCCGAACATGTTCTTGTGCGGTGCGTTCTGGTTGAAGTCGACGAACACCCGGGCGCCGCGCTCCTCCTTCCACCACTTGTCCGTGATGAGGTCCGGATGACGTCGGGCCAGTTCACGTCCGAGTGCGACGACGGCTCCTCGCACGGCGAACGAATCCCACCCCGGCTCGACGCGCACGTACACGTGGATGCCCTTGCTGCCAGTCGTCTTGGGGAATCCGATCATGCTCAGCTCGGCCAGGAGCTCGTGCGCGTGTCCGGCTGCCTCGCGGACCATGTCGAAGGTGACGCCGGGCGCGGGATCGAGGTCGATGCGCATCTCGTCGTGGTCCTCGGGAGTCGAGGCCCGGAACGGCCACACGTGCAGGCCGAGCACGCCCATGTTGACCGCCCAGAGCACGTGGGCGAGATCGGCGATGACCAGCGCCCGCGACGGCGTCCCGTTGATCGTCTCGACCGTGGTGGTCGCAAGCCAGTCGGGTGCCGACTCGGGGATGCGCTTCTGGAAGAACGACTTCTCGCGCACGCCGTTGGGGTAGCGCTCCAACAGGACGGGACGGTCGCGGACCGTCTTCATCAGCGCGTCACCGACCGCGACGTAGTAGCGGGCCAGGTCGAGCTTCGTGCGGGCTTCCTTGGCCAGCCCGACCGACGGGAACATCACCTTGTCGGGGTTGGTGATCGTCACGATCCGATCGCCGGCATCGACCTCGACCGGTTCCCCGAACTCGTCGGCCCTTCCCATGGCCGGAACGTTACCGATTGCAGCAGGGGTCAGACCCCTGCTGCAATCGTCACTGGTCGGTGTGGAGTTCGGTGTTGAGGGCGCCCCAGGATCCGAGGCGGGCACGGGCGACGACCTTGCCGCTCTGGCCGTCGCGGATGAACATCATCCGGTCGTGACCCGACAGTTCGCGGGCCTTGACGACACCCTGCGGGGTGAGGACCGGGGTGCTCGCCGTGACGTAGAGGCCGGCCTCGACGACACAGTCGTCACCGAGGCTGATGCCGATCCCCGCGTTCGCGCCGAGCAGACAGCGCTCGCCGATGGTGATCTGCTCGGTGCCGCCGCCCGACAGCGTCCCCATGATCGAGGAGCCGCCACCGATGTCGCTGCCATCGCCGACGATCACGCCGGCGGTGATGCGACCCTCGACCATCGACACGCCGAGCGTGCCGGCATTGAAGTTGCAGAACCCCTCGTGCATCACCGTGGTGCCCTCCGCCAGATGGGCGCCGAGCCGCACGCGGTCGGCATCGGCGATGCGCACACCCGCCGGAATGACGTAGTCGGTCATTCGAGGGAACTTGTCGAGGCCGTGGACCGAGATCACACGACCCTCCTTGCGCAGCCGCATGCGGACGTCGTCGATCTCCGACACGGCAACCGGGCCGATGCTGGTCCACGCCACATTGGTCAGCGCCCCGAAGATGCCTTCCACGTTGAGCGTGCGCGGAGCGGCGAGGCGGTGCGAGAGGAGATGCAGCCGGAGGTACGCATCCGAGGCCGACGCGGGCGGTTCGTCGACGTCGATCGTCAGCCTCACCGGCCGGATCGTGACATTGCGCACCTCGTCGAGCGTGTCGCGCATGCCGAGCTGCGACCCGATGTCGTCGGTAGGGCAGTCGTCGTCGCCGAACTCGCCCCAACCCAGCCACCGGTACCACGTGTCGAGCACGGACCCGTCCGCAGCGACCGTCGCGAGGCCTGCACCCCATGCCATCCGTGCCATCATCACCCTTTCCAGTAACGATTGGTGTCAGACACCAATCGTTACCAAACCTCCGGTCGCAGTGTCGGGAACAGGATCACTTCCTTGATCGAGTCGACACCGGCCAACAGCATGGCCACCCGATCCATGCCGATGCCCAGCCCACCGGTCGGTGGCATGCCGTACTCGAGGGCCCGAATGTAGTCCTCGTCGACCGACCCCGCCTCGTGGTCGCCGGCGTCCTTGGCCGCTTGCTCGTCCTCGAACCGCCGTCGTTGCTCGACCGGATCGTTGAGCTCCGAGTAGCCGTTGCCCAACTCGCGCGAGTCGACGAAGATCTCGAATCGTTCGGTCAGCCACGGGTCGTCCCGATCTGCCCGCGCCAACGGCGAGATCTCGGTGGGATGACCGGTCACGAACGTGGGGCGCACGATGTCGGCCTCGCACAGCGCCTCGAACAACTCCTCGACGAGTTTGCCGCCGCCCCAACGCGCTTCCCAGCGGACCCCGTGTTGTTCGGCAAGCGCGCGCAGGTCCTCGACCGGCTGGCTCGGATGGACGGCACGACCGACCTTGTCGGACACGGCGTCGACCATGCGCACGCGGGGCCACGGCTCGGCGAGGTCGAACTCCTGACCCCGGATCGCGATCGTGGTGGTGCCGATCGCATCCCGGGCGGCCTGGGTGATCAGGACCTCGCTGATGTCCATCACGTCGTTCCAGTCGCCGAAGGCCTGGTAGAGCTCGATCATCGTGAACTCGGGGTTGTGCCGTGTGGAGATTCCTTCGTTGCGGAAGATCCGTCCGATCTCGTAGACGCGCTCCATCCCGCCGACGATCAGCCGCTTGAGGTGCAGTTCCAACGCGATGCGCAGGTACAGCTGCAGGTCGAGGGTGTTGTGGTGTGTGGTGAACGGGCGGGCGTGCGCGCCGCCCGCCTCGGCGTGGAGCACGGGCGTCTCGACCTCGACGAACCCGCGGTCGTGCAGCGTGCGTCGGAAGCTGGCGATGATCTCGTGGCGGATCTCGAAGGCTCGCTGTGCCTGCGGATTGACGATCAGGTCGGCGTAGCGCTGACGGAACCGTGTGTCGACGTCGGTGAGGCCGTGCCACTTGTCCGGGAGCGGCCGCACCGCCTTCGCCAGCAGCTCCACCGTCCCCGGCTTGACGGACAGCTCACCTTTGCGGGTGGTCATCACCGTGCCGTGCACGCCGACCCAGTCGCCGAGGTCGAGCCGCTTGATCGCCGCGAACGCGTCGTCGCCGACGACGGCTTTGGAGATGAACAGCTGGATGTCGCCGGAGCGGTCGCGAATCGTGGCGAACACCAGCTTGCCCGAGTCGCGAACGAGCATGATCCGGCCGGCGACGGCGACGGCGTCGTCGGTCTCGGTGCCCGCCTCGAGGTCACCCCAACCCGACACGACGTCGGCCACCGTGTGGGTGCGGTCGAACCGGTAGGGATACGGGGTGACGCCCGCGGCGCGAAGATCGTCGAGTTGGGCGAGGCGCCGCGCCTTCTCGGCGGCGAGACCGCTGCCGGTCGGTGATGTCTCGGTCGAATCGTCGGTGCTCACGGTGACCCGACGGTAGCGAAACGATCCGACCGCTGCGCGTTCGGTTGGCGACATGCCGTCCGATCGGTCGCGGCAGACCGTACTCTTGGAGCGTGCGCGCACGGACCAAGATCGCCCTCGCGGCCGTGCTCGCGCTCGGCGGCGGGTTGCCCGCCGTGGCGCTCGGACCCACCGATTCGATCACCGGTCCCGTTGCGGTGACCGATCGGGCAGTGCCGGTCTCGCCCGTCGCGTCCAACGTCGTCACCGTGTTCAACACGGGTGCACTTCGGACCGACGTGGCCGAACGGTCGATGGCGGCGGCGCGCGCGGCCGGTGCATCGGTGGCCTTCGGTCGTTCCGCCAGCGTCGGGATGATCGGACTGTTCCGAGGCGGACGAACCGTCCAGCTCCCGCCGGCGGGCTTCGCGTATCCGATGGGCGTGACCGCACTGCCGCCGGACGCGATCGGCGCAACCATGGGGCGCGATGTCTCGGCCCTGCTCGCACCCGATGCCGTGCTCATGGGGTCGACATCTGCAGGGCTCCGCGGCGCCCGGGTGGGCGACTCGATGCAGCTGGTCGCAGCATGGGGAGGTGTCGTCTGGTTCCGGATCGCCGGCGTCCTGCCCGACGAACGGATCGGTGGCGCCGAGTTGTTGCTCTCGAACGATGCGGCCGACCGCCTCGGCGTCAGCGAGATCCGCCGAGCGCTGCTGTGGAATCCGTCATCGCGCGCTGCGATGGACAGGGGATTGAGCGCGAACGGTCTCGTGTCGACGTCGATCCGGATCCGGCGCAGCTGGGATCCGCCCGATCCCGACGAGACGATCGGCATGGCACGCACCAAGTCGCTCCTCGGGGAGTTCGCCTACCGCGTCAACGCCAACGGATCGGTCAGCCAGGACGCGGCGTGGGTCGCGGCGAGCCTTCCGGCGGGACGGGAGCTGCTCAACGGGTCGATCCCGATCCGGGCTCGGTGCCACAACGTCGTCAAGCCCGCACTGCAGCGGGCGCTCGCCGAGGTCGCATTCCGAGGCCTCGGTTACACCATCGACGTGACCAACTCGAACACCTACGGCGGATGCCATCTGGCCCGGTTCAACCGGCTCACGCCGAGCAGCACGCTCGGTTTCCTGTCGCGGCACTCGTGGGGGATGGCGTTCGACACGAACACGGTCGGGTCCTGCCAGGGCTGTGCCCCACCCGACTTCGCGACTCGCCCAGGCGGATGCACGACGGTGCAGATCTTCCGTAAACACGGCTTTGCGTGGGGTGGGAACTTCCTGACCCCCGACGGCATGCACTTCGAGTGGGTCGGTGAGCGCCGAGACCTGCTGGCGTATCCGTCGCGATGGTGTTCCAACACCGGTGTGGTTGCGCTGAGCGCCGCCGAGGACGGCATCGACACCTTCTTCGCCTCCGACGGCATGGTCGTGGAGCACTGATGGCGACGAGATTCCTCATCATCGGTGGAGGTCCTGCCGGGAACATCGCTGCCACGACCGCGGCGCGCCTCGGCGCCGACGTCGTCATGGTCGAGCGCGACGTGGTCGGCGGCGCCGCGCACCTGTGGGACTGCATTCCGTCGAAATCGATGATCGCCACCGGCCGGGCGATCAGCCGCACGCGGGCGATCGGCGGGATGGGTCTGGCGAGGGTCGACACCGCCGTCGACGTCGAGACGCTCACCCACCGCATCGAATGGGTCAAGGACACGATGCGCGACAACACGACGGCCCTGCTCGAGAGCCAGGGCGTCCGCATCCTGCGGGGAACGGGTCGGTTCACCGGTCCGAACACCGCCGAGGTCGTCGGGGCCGACGGGACCGAGACGATCGACTTCGACGCCGCACTGGTGTCCACCGGGTCGCGTCCCAGGATCCCCGAGTGGTGCCGACCAGACGGCGATCGGATCCTCACCACACGAGACTGTTACCCGCCCAAGATCTTCCCGGAGAGCATCACCGTGGTCGGCTCGGGTGTGACCGGCGTCGAGTTCGTACACATGTTCTCGTCGTTCGGATCGAAGGTGACACTCGTCGTCAGCCGTCAGCAGGTCCTGCCCGGCAAGGACCCCGAGGTCGCCGCCGTGCTCGAGGAGGAGTTCATGCGTCGCGGCGTGAAGCTGCTGATGGGGGCACGCGCCGAGGCGATCGAGCGAACCGACGACGGCGTGGTCGTGCGGTGCGACGACGGCCGCTCGGTGAGCTCGACGCACGCCGTGCTCGCCATTGGTTCGATCCCCAACACCGAGGACGTCGGCCTGGAAGCCGCAGGCGTCGCGGTGAACCAGTGGGGCTACGTCGACATCAACCAGCACTGTGTCACCAACGTCGAACACATCTACGCGGCAGGCGACATCAGTGGCAAGCTCCCGCTGTCGTCGGTGGCGTCGATGCAGGGGCGCAAGATCGCCGAGCACGTGATGGGCGGCCACACCCGCAGCCACCGCCACCTCGACTACGACAAGGCAGCATCGGCGATCTTCACCGAACCGGAGATCGCCGACGTCGGCCTCGCCGAGGCCGAGGCATTCAGCTCCGGACGCAAGATCCGCGTGACCAAGGTCCCGTTCTCGTCGACAGCCAAAGCGATGATCAACAACGACACGAAGGGGTTCGTGAAGATCATCTCCGACCCGGCGACCGGTGAGGTGCTGGGTGGATCGATCGTCGGCCGCCAAGCGGCCGAGCTGATCTCGGTGATCGCCGTTGCCGTCACCGCCGGGCTGACGGTCACCGATCTGGCCGAGAGCATCCTCGTGCATCCGGCTCTCAGCGAAGCGCTGTCCGAAGCCGCCGAGTAGGCGCCGCCGGGCCACCGCCTGCGCGGCGTGACGGCGCGGGCCCTCAGCGCACCGCGAAGGTGTCGTGCTGATGAATTCTTGATACTTCTGGGCAGCGATTCGGTGTACTCCCTTGCGAGCACAGGGCCGGCCAGCCAGGGTGAATGCGCGGCGGAGTCCCCTTCCCGCTGCGGACTCACACGACGCTCGAGGAGCAATCATGACGAATTCGAACACTTCGCGGCGTCGCACGCTGTCCGATCTCGGTCGCGTCGGCGCCGTCGGATCCGCGGTGGCGGCGATCCTGTGGGTGGCATCGGTGTCGCACGGAGTCGGGCCCTCGCTCAGCGCGGCCAGTGCGGGTGACGCGGTGGTGGTGTCGGCGCAGTTGCCCACGACCGGCCAGCCGATCACGTCGGGTGGGAGTGCGACGGTGTTCAGTCTGCAGCTGCCGGCGGGTGCGGCGTGTACTGGTGATTCTGCGTCGAGTGATTATCGGGTGCAGTCCTACATGGTTCCGAGTTCGGTGGATCCTGGTTCGTTGACGTATGGGTCGTTGGGGCCGGTGCCGCTGGGGACGGGTGCGGCGTATCGTCAGCCGCTGTTCACGACCACGACGCAGCGGTTCGTCAACGAGACGACGGGGGTGGCGTCGTCGCCGGGCGGTGGTGGTCAGATTCCGACGTTGCCGGG
>JBGSII010000103.1:0-21564 GCA_041742555.1 Ilumatobacteraceae bacterium | reverse complement strand
CGCTGCTTCGCTCACGCCCGCGCCTCGGGCCGCGGCCGCGTCGATCGCAGCAACCGCACCGGGCGTGTCGAGGTCGTCGTCGAGGTGGATCCGAACCTCGTCGAGCAGGTCCGGGTTCGAGCCCGAACGCTCGTTCCACGCATCGAGCCGAGCGGCGTTGCGCGGCATCAGCTCGTCGTCCCACTCCCATTCGGTGCGGTAGTGGTGTTCGATGATCGCGAGGCGGATCGCGCGAGGATCCCAGGTCTCGCGGAGTTGGTCGACGAACACGAGGTTGCCGAGGCTCTTCGACATCTTCTCGCCGTCCTTGTGGATCAACGCCGTGTGCATCCAATGCTTGACGAACGGCTCGCCGGTCGCCGCTTCGGACTGCGCGCGTTCGCACTCGTGGTGCGGGAAGATCAGGTCCGCTCCCCCGCCGTGCAGGTCGATGGTGGTGCCGAGCTCGCGCAGCGCCAGCGCCGAACACTCGATGTGCCAGCCGGGACGACCTGGCCCCCACATCGTGTCCCACGAGGGCTCGTCGGCCGCGGACGGATGCCAGAGCACGAAGTCCAGCGGCGAGCGTTTGTTCGGGTCGTCGATGTTGCCGCCACGCTCCTTGGCGAGCACGAGCATCTCCTCGTCCGTGTACTGGCTCAGCGATCCGAACGATCCGAACTTCGACACGTCGAAGTACACCGAGCCGCCCGATTCGTAGGCATAGCCGCGGTCGAGGACCATTCCGATGAAGCCCCGGATGTCCGGAATCGCCGACGAGGCCCGCGGGGCAGCGGCGACCGGCAGGACATTGAGCGCCTCCATGTCCCGCTCGAATCGCGCCTCCTCACCAGCAGCGAGATCGAGATAATGGATCCCGAGTTCACGTGCCTTGGCGAACAACGGGTCGTCGACGTCGGTGACGTTGCGGATACAGCGCACCGTGTGACCCTTGTCGATCAACCGGCGTTGCAACACGTCGTACGCGAGGAACGTTGCCGCGTGACCGAGATGGGTGGCGTCGTAGGGTGTGATCCCGCACGTGTACATCAGCACGTGGTCGTTCGGCTCGAACGCCACGATGGCGCGCTGCGCGGTGTCGTAGAGCTGCATCACTCGGACGCAACAGCGCGAGGGTCGCCTTTGATTCCCGTCAGCTTCGGCGCGACCCGGGTCTTGTAGCGGACGTTGAGCTGCAGGAGTACCGCCGTGAAGGCCTCGATCGCGGTGGCATTCGACAACTCGCCGGCGTCGAGCGGACGACAACCGGGGAACTGCTCGATGATGGCGCTCACCTCGCGCACCGCTGCTGCATCGTCGCCACAGATGAGTACGTCGGAGTCGATCGGCTCGTCGATGTGGCCGAGTTCGGTCGCCGGAAGATGGTGGAACGCGGCG
This sequence comes from Ilumatobacteraceae bacterium, assembly GCA_041742555.1. GTDB lineage: Bacteria > Actinomycetota > Acidimicrobiia > Acidimicrobiales > Ilumatobacteraceae > Sva-07. The sequence continues at coordinate 20,187 of JBGSII010000103.1, read as the reverse complement.
ACCACACGACAGCGTGGGACCGCTGCCTGTACGTGGGCCGCGACGCTCCCTCTCGGGGGCACGAGCGGCTGGAACTCCTTGTTCACCCGAACGAGCGCATTCGCCATCGAGATGACGATCTTGCCGGCGAGTGCATCCTCGTTCTCCTGCGCCGTGCTCGCCGCCGAGTCCCACGGCGTGGCGATGACCACCAGATCACACTCTGCTGCAGCGTGGTTGTCGCCGGCCTCCAGCAGTTCAGCCAGATGTGGCCACTTGCCGACCAACTCGTCGACGGTCTCCATGGCTCGGTACTTCGAACGAGATCCGATCACCACCGGGTAGCCGATGCTCGCGAGTCGAGCAGCGAGCCCACTGCCTGCCGGTCCGGTTCCGCCGAAGATGCCGATGCGCATTGCGACAGCGTGGCACATCGATCGACGGAATCACCAAGGGACGCGCATCGGTGGCGGCGATCATCTACGGTCCCGGTCATGGGTCTACTCGACGGCAAGAAGATCGTGATCACCGGTGTCCTCACCGACGCCTCGTTGGCCTTCGGCGTGGCGCAGCTGGCCCGCCGAGAAGGTGCCGACATCGTCCTGACCGGCGCCGGTCGGGCGCTCTCGCTCACGCAGCGGACGGCCCGCAAGCTCGGTGGCGACATCGACGTGTTCGAACTCGACGTGACCGTGCCCGAGCACGGTGTGGCTGTGCGCACCGCGCTCGCCGAGAAGTGGGGCCACGTCGACGGGGTCCTGCACGCGATCGGCTTCGCTCCCGAGGTGTGCCTCGGCGATGACTTTCTCGCCGCACAGTGGGACGACGTCGCGATCGCGCTCCACATCTCGGCGTACTCCCTCAAGGCGCTGGCAGATGCGTTCGTACCCCTGATGGGCGAAGGTGGCGCGTTCGTCGGCCTGGACTTCGACAACCGCCAAGCGTGGCCAGCGTACAACTGGATGGGCGTCGCGAAGTCAGCGCTGCAGAGTGTGTCGCGGTATCTCGCCAAGGAACTCGGTCCGATGGGGATCCGATCGAATCTCGTCGCGGCGGGTCCGATCAAGACGATGGCGGCCAAGTCGATCCCCGGATTCTCGAAGTTCGAGGACGTCTGGGATGACCGCGCCCCGCTCGGCTGGGACGTCACGGACTCCGAGCCCGTCGCCCGTGCGGTCGTGGCGCTGCTCTCCGACTGGTTCCCGGCGACGACCGGCGAGATCATCCACGTCGACGGGGGCTATCACGCCATCGGCGCCTGATCGCCCTGCACCACCGGCGCTGCGGCGTCGACGACCTCGAAGACCGGGTAGCGGACTGCGATCGCCTCGAACTCGACGATCGGTGCGCCCACCTCGACGGGGATGTGGGGACGTCCACCCGGCACCCGGTCGACATAGCGACGCAGGATCGGCGCCCGGTCCTCGACCGGCACCTCGACCAGCTTCACCGGTCGTTCACGGCGCCGCCGCAGTACCGCGTCCCCACCGGCAGCCCGAACGTTCTTCACCCAATTGCACTCCCCCAGCATGGAGACGAGGAACCAACGCCCGTCCACGTCGGCCATCCCGAGCGGAACGGACATCGGACGGCCGGACACACGTCCGACGACCTCGAGCGTGACCCAACGCTCCGGCAGCAGGCCGGTGCGGAACACTCGTGACCAGTTGCGCGCGTACCACCGGGCGGTCGCGTCCCCGCGTCCCGAGGCGTACATGTTCCGCGCGTCCTCGTCCGAGATCGGCCACCGTGCCACCGTGCAATCGTGCACCGACCCAACGGCGACGAACCACGGTCGAACGGCCTGACTTGCCGACAGGCCCGAGTCGACAGGCCCGAGTCGAGAATGGTGAGGGTACGGTCGAGGTGGTGAACCGACTCGCCGATGAAACATCGCCGTATCTCCGCCAGCACCGCGACAACCCGGTCGACTGGTACCCGTGGGGACACGAAGCGTTCGACGCAGCAAGGGAACGCAACGTCCCGATCCTGCTCTCCGTCGGGTACTCGGCCTGCCACTGGTGCCACGTGATGGCCCACGAGTGCTTCGAGGACGACGACGTCGCGGCGACGATGAACGAGCTGTTCGTGAACGTCAAGGTCGATCGCGAGGAGCGACCCGACGTCGACGCGCTGTACATGGACGCCGTACAGGCGCTCACCGGCCGGGGCGGCTGGCCGATGACGGTGTTCATGACACCCGCTGGCGAGCCGTTCTTCGGAGGCACGTACTTCCCGAAGCCTGCCTTCCTGCAACTGCTGCACGCGATCGACGACGTGTACCGCAACAAACCCGACGACGTTCGCACGAACGTCGCAGCGCTCGTCGCCGCGATCGCCGCCAGCGCCGCCTTGCGCCCGAGGGACGACGCCCCGAGCCTCGAGGTGCTCAACGCCAGCCTCCAGAGCCTGGCCAAGGCGTTCGACGCCGAATGGGGAGGATTCGGCAAGCCTCCCAAGTTCCCGACGACATCACACCTCGAGCTGATGCTGCGGGCCTACGTGACCACGGCCGGAGACGGAGCCAAGCGCATCATCGAGACCACCCTCGACGCCATGTGTTCGGGCGGGATGTACGACCACATCGGCGGTGGATTCGCTCGCTACTCGACCGATCGCGAGTGGCTCGTTCCGCACTTCGAGAAGATGCTCTCCGATCAGGCCCTCCTGATCGGCATCTACCTCAGGGGCCTCATCGTGCTCGGACGACGCGACTGGCGCCTGGTGATCGACGAGACGATCGCCTACGTCCTCGGCGAACTCCGACATCCGGACGGAGGCTTCTACTCGTCGGAGGATGCCGACTCACCCGGCCCCGAGGACTCCTCGGTCGAAGGCTGGTTCAGCACCTGGACCCCGGCCGAGGTCCGCGCCGCACTGACCGAGTTCGACCCGGCGGTCGTCGACGTTCTGATCGACTGGTACGGCATCACCGACGAGGGGAACTTCGAGGGCCGCTCGATACCCAATCGCATCGCGGCACGGGGCCGACTCGTTCGCGCGCCGGAACTCGACGCCGCCGTCCTTGCGCTTCGCGCGGCGCGATCCAGGCGGCCGCACCCTGGCCTCGACGACAAGGTCCTCACCGAGTGGAACGCGCTGTTCCTGTCCTCGCTCGCCCAGGCAGCGGCCGTGTTCGGTCGACGCGACTGGCTCGAGGCGGCGATCGCGAACGCCGAGTTCCTGGTGCGCGAACTGCGCTCCGACGATGGCCGGTGGTTCCGGAGCTGGCAGGCCGACGGCCAACCCCGTGCGCGCCACATGGCCCTCGCCGCAGACCATGCGGCTCTCGTCGACGCCTTCACCCGCCTCGGCGAGGCAAGTGGGCAGGCCCGCTGGATCGCCGAAGCGGTTCGCACCGCGGACACCATGCTCGACTGGTACTTCGACCCCGAGCACGGAGGTCTGTACACGACCGCAGAGGATGGCGAGGCGCTGGTGGTCCGCCAGAAGGACCTGACGGACGGGGCAACCCCGTCGGCGAACTCGATGGCGGCGATCGCTCTCTTCCGGCTCGCAGCGCTGACCGGTGAGCAGCGCTACGCCAATCAGGCCGACCGAATCCTCCAGCTGCTGGCAGCCGCGGTCGACAAGGCACCCGGCCAGTTCTCGAACGCGATGGTGGCAACCGACCTCCGACGTCGCGGGCTCACCGAGGTCGTCATCGTCGGCGACCGCCCAGACCTGGTTCGTCTCGCCCAGTCGATCTGGCGACCGGACACGGTGTTGGCATGGGGCGAGCCGTACGACTCGCCGCTGTGGCACGACCGACCCGCCGGCTTCGGCTACGTGTGCCGCAACTACGCCTGCGAGTTGCCCCAGGACACACTGCAGGGATTCGCGGAAGCGGTCACCGGTCGCAAGGTCGTCATCACAGGCGACCCGCCCGCCATCGGGTCGACCGGGGCACCTACCAGCGAGTCCGGTGGATGATCTGATCGGCGGGGCGCCGCACGCGACCGGCGCTGCGCCCTCGTTCCGCTCCGGCGAACTCGGCGGGCTCCAACGGATAGCCGAGCGCGATCGCTCCCAGCAACTCGAGACCCGACGGGATGCCGAGACGTTGGCGGAGTTCTCGCTCGCCACGAAAGACACCGAAGAACAGCGCCCCGAGACCGGCGTCATGCGCTGCGAGCAGGAAGGTCATCACGGCCATCGACGTGTCGATCGTCCAGTACGGCACGGGCCAGGCCGCGGTTCCACCACCCAGGCCGGTCTGGGCCTTGTCCGGCTCCGAGTATCGATCGACGTAGGCCTTGGAATCCGCCAACGGCAGCGCGATCACCGGCGCGGTCAGCAGGTGCTGCCAACGGAAGGAGTCGCGGCGCACCGCGGGCAGCGTGGACTCCCAGAACATCTCGGTGTCGGGCCCCTCGAGCACCACCAGGTGCCACCCCTGGGTCTTGCCCGCGCTCGGCGACCGCGACGCCAGCTCGACGAGCCCGTCGAGCAGCTCGCTCGGGATCGCACGACCGTCGAACGCCCGGGTCATCCGTCGTGAGCGGACGACCTCGGTGAACTCGGTCATGTCATCGACATGTGTCAGCGCTTGCCGAGCTTGACGAGATCCTCGGCCATCGTCCAGCCGTAGACGATCATCGCACCGCCTTTGGCCACCGGAACGGCCTCGAACATCTGCACCACGGCCGGATCGAGCTTCTCGGGCTTCGACGACTGGTGGTCGAGGTATCCATCGGCGCTTCCGGCCGCTGCGATGAACGTGATCGCGTCGTACTTGGCGTCGACCCCGAATCGCTTCGCGAGCCGCCGGCCCCACGCTCGCTCCTCACCAACCGCGTTCGAGCCCGGTGACGGAGTCACTTCACGAAGGTCCTTGAATGCCTCGAGTCCATCGGCATTGACGAAGCGGCACCCGACGACGACGTCCTCGTCGGGAAAGGCCATCAGTGCACGGTGATACGCCTCGCCGACGAGCCCGCGCAGCACCTGGTCACGTCTCGACGAGCGCTTCACCGACATCAACCCGATCAGGACGCACGGTGTCCCACCGATGCGTTCGAGGGTCGAGAACGTGAAACCGTGCAATGCCCCACCGAATCGCGCGGTGGTGATCAAAACCCAGTCCTCTTTCGCCTTGGAGAGCTGTCCAGCGCTGAACGCATCCTCCATCGACGCAAGCTCGTCGAGGTCCGAATCGGTCAGGGCCGCAGCGTCGTTGGTCGAGACGTCCAGTGCCATTCCTCCTATTCTACAGCAGCACCGCCTCATGCCCGAAGGCCATGCGAAGTTCCCCGACCGAGCGGTCGAGATCGACTCGGAACTCGTCGGCGAGCTTGAGGACCTTGCCATGGCCGATGTCGACCATCACCACCGAGTCACCGGGGTGCTCGCGCAGAATCCGCTTCAACCGTTGGATCTTGAGTTCGTCGAGTGCCGCCGAGGGCAACCGGAGCCGCAAGGGCGCGGCCGGGCCATCACTGAGGCCGGAGAGCACCGTGACGGTCTGGCCGATCAGCCCGAACCGTGACTCGTCGCGCCGATCGAGTCGACCCTTGACCGCGACGATCAGATCATCTTCGAGCTTGTGGCCCTGTTCGGCGAGCGTGCGCGGGAAGATCGTCACCTCGATCGAGGCGTCGAGATCTTCCAGGAGGAACACCGCCATCTGATCGCCCTTCTTGGTGAACTTGCGAGCCAGGTTGGTGATGACACCACCGACGACCACATTTGCGCCGTCGTCCATCGTCTGCAGATCGAGCACCGACTGCTCGACCTTGCGCCGCAACGCTGCCTCGACACCGAAGAGCGGATGATCCGAGACGTAGAGCCCGAGCATCTCCTTTTCGTACCTGAGCTGTTCGGTCTTGTCGAACGACAGCTCGGGGATGTCGGTCCGCTCGTCGAATCCTGGTTCGGAGCCGGCGTCGGCATCACCCCACTCGCCGAACAGGCTCATCACGCCCTTTTCCCGCTCGCGTCGGCGTTTCACCGTCGTGTCGATGATGTGCTCGAACACCGTCAGCAGCCCGCGCCGCGTGTGGCCCAGATTGTCGAAGGCTCCCCCCTTGATCAGCGACTCGATCGTCCGCTTGTTGAGCACCGGTTCGGGCACACGTTCGACGAAGTCGTGGAAGCTGGTGAACTGACCGTTCTCCTCACGCTCGGCGATCAGGAGCTCGACGAGCGCCTCGCCGACGTTGCGCACCGCGGAGAGCCCGAAGGTGATCGCCCCGGGACTGCCGACCGACAGCGTGACACCCGGCGGGAGCTCGTCAGGTGACAGGGCCCCGAAGTTCGCCATCGACCGGTTGACGTCGGGCGGCAGCACCTTGATGCCCATCGACCGGCAGTCGCTGAGGTAGGTCGCTGCCTTGTCGAGGTTGTTCTTGACGCTGGTGAGCAGACAGGCGATGTACTCGACCGGATAGTGAGCCTTCAGGTACGCGGTCTGATACGTGACCAGGCCGTAGCCGAACGTGTGGCTCTTGTTGAACGCGTAGTCGGCGAACTTCTCGATGATGTCGAACAACATCGGACCGAGGTCGGTGCCGTATCCCGTTCGCTCGACCCCCGCCTCGAACGCGTCGCGTTCCTTGGCCATCAGCTCACGGATCTTCTTGCCGCAGTTGTGGACCAGGAAGTCCTCGACGACCGCGTAGGGCCGGTCGGGGTTGGCCATCCGGAAGTCGAAGCACTCGACGTCGCGTGAGTACTCGACGGAGACCACCGTGTCCCAGAGGAGGTCGCCTGTGCGGAGGTCCTCGAGGCGCTCGGCGTAGAGCAACCCGTCGAGTGTGTTGCGATGCACCAATCGCGTCGTGAACAGCCCACCGCTGTCGATCCCGAGTGACCGCTTCGACCGGCCGGTCACGGCACAGCGGCGTTCCAGTTCGGCGCGCACGAACGTCGTCGGGATCCCGATGCAGGTAGCGCTGGATCGTGTGGTGTTCGCCCACTCGTGCAGCCAGCGCCGGACCTTGGCGTACTTGATCGTGGTCAGATGCGGCTCGACCACCCGTGCGAACTCCTTGGCGTGGCCCTTGTCGGCGACCGACAGCGTCCAGTGGCTGCCGTGGTCCGGTATGTCTCGATGGTGCAAGTTCGACACGATGCCGAAGCGCAGCAGCATTCGTTTGAGCGCCCGGCACACCTGCACACTCTTCGAGCCGAAGTGACATCCCGCCTCGTCCGCCCATCCATCGGCGCAGAAGTACAGACCGAGGAACCGCTCCGCCTTGTCGCGGGGCGCGTTGACGATCCGGTCGGAGATGACCTTGTCGCCGGCGGTGCCGAAGCCACCGATCAATGGGCCGAGCGAACGGAGTTCGTCACGCGACAGGCGCAACTGCGTCACCGATCCGCTCGTCGTGGTCCGACCGTGCGAGCGTCCGAAGTTGTCGGCGTACGCCTGTCGGAAGGTGTCCAACAGCTCCCAGTCGGTGTTGCAGAAGTGCCCGGCACTGCCGAGGCGGGAGTTCGGGTCCGGCGTGTACCCCTCCGAGATCAGCAGCGCGGCGAGTTCGACCTCGTGCCACGCGAGCTTGGCACCGCCGTTGGTGATCGTCCGACCGGCGACGCCGATCAGGTCACCGGGACGGATGTTTCGCAGCTCGACCCATGTGTCGTCGACCAGGAAGGGATGCTCCCCGGTCGCTTCGATCGTGTGACCCGTACGGGTTGTGATCCGGTAGACGGGCTTCACACCGACCGACCACACGTCGTCGACCAGTTCGTGCCGCGAGTTCGAGGTGTTCGTGTCGATGGTGTGCACGCGCCGGTCGCTCATCGACATGAGCTTCTCGATCGGGACGTAGCCACGCGACTTCGTCAGGATCCGCGACCCGGCAGGCAGACACGCCTTGCGGAGGTTGTCTGCTTCGGCGAGCGAGTAGCCGGCGAACTTCTGCGCGACACGCATCACGCTCTCCTGATAGATCATCAGGCCGTAGGTGTCTCCGAGCACTTCCTCGGCGTCCTCGTGGAAGTACGCGACGGGCTTGCGCTGGTTCTTGCGGTCCGCGTAGTCGTAGTGCATGTTGACGCTCATCGGCCCCGGCCGGTACAGCGCCAACACAGCGGACACGTCTTCGAAACTGTTCGGTGCCATCGCCTTGAGCAGCTGACGCATCGGTGGCGACTCGAGCTGGAACACGCCGATCGTGTCGCCTCTCGCGAGCAGGTCGAACGTGCGCTGATCGTCGAGCGGGATCTCTTCGACCACGAAACTCGCATCACGCTGCGCCCGGATCATCGCCTCGGTGTCGGTGATGACGTCGAGGTTGCGCAGACCGAGGAAGTCCATCTTCAACAGGCCGAGGTCCTCGACGCCGTGCATTTCGTACTGCGTGACGACCGGGGCGTCCGCGGGGTCCTGCCCCGACTCGGGCTTGCGCTGGATCGGCACGTAGTCGGTGACCGGGTCCTTCGTGATCACCACTGCAGCGGCGTGGATCCCGTCGGAGCGCTTCAATCCTTCCAGCCCTCTGGCGACGTCGATCACCCGCTTGAGATCCGGATCGGTGTCGTACATCGCGCGGAGATCGGCGGCGGCCTTGTAGCCATCGGCGTACTTGGGATGCTGCTCGAAGCAGTACTTCAGCGGCGTGTCGCGCCCCATCACCATCGGCGGCATCGCCTTGGCCAACTTGTCGCCGACCCCGTAGGGGAATCCGAGCACCCGAGCCGCGTCGCGAACGGCGTTACGAGCCTTGATCGTGCCGAAGGTGATGATCTGGGCCACATGGTCACGCCCGTAGCGCTCGGCGGCGTACCGGATCATCTCGTCGCGGTATCGCGAGTCGAAGTCCATGTCGATGTCGGGCATCGAGATGCGGCTCGGATTCAGGAACCGCTCGAACAGCAGGTCGTACTTGATCGGGTCGAGATCCGTGATCCGCAAGCAGTACGCCACGGCACAGCCGGCAGCCGACCCGCGGCCGGGACCGACCCTGATCCCGGCATCGCGAGCATGCTTGATCAGATCCCACGTGATCAGGAAGTACGACGCGAACCCCATGTCGTTGATGACCTTGAGTTCGTAGCTGAGCCGCTCGACGGCTTCGCTGGGGAGCTGCTCACCCCATCGCTGCTTCGCGCCCTCCCACGTGAGGTGTTCGAGATACGACGTGTCGTCGAATCCAGCCGGTACGGGGAAGCTCGGGAGCAACGGCTTGCCGAACTCGATCTCGAGGTCGGCGCGCTCGGCGATCCACAGCGTGTTGTCACACGCCGTGGGCACTTCACGGAACAGGTACCGCATCTCGGCGGCAGTCTTCAGGTAGTGCTCGCTCCCCTCGAACTTGAAGCGCTTGGCATCCGACAGCAGCGCACCGGTCTGCACACACAGCAGCGCATCGTGGGACTCGTGGTCTTCCTGGTGGGTGTAATGGCTGTCGTTGGTCGCCAGCAGCGGAGCGCCGATCCGCTTCGCGATCTCGATCAGCTTGGGATTCGTCTCGCGCTGGGCGGCGAGACCGTGGTCCTGCAACTCCACGAACAGGTTGTCACGCCCGAAGATGTCCTGGAGCCGGGCTGCCTTGTCCAGCGCACCTTGCTCGTCGCCGTTGAGCAGCGACTGCAGCACGTGACCGCCGAGACATCCGGTGGTCGCGATCAGCCCATCGGAGTACCTCTCGAGCAGCTCCCAATCCATCCGCGGCTTGTAGTAGTAGCCCTCCATGAACGCCAGGCTCGACAGCTGGATCAGGTTCTTGTATCCGGTCTGGTTCTCGGCCAGCAACGTGAGGTGGTAGTAGAGCTTCTTTCCGCCCTCGGTGTCGCCGCCGGAGTCGTCGACACGGCCGCCTCGACGAGTGGGACGCTCACTGCGGTGATCGTGGGCCATGTAGGCCTCGGTGCCGATGATCGGCTTGATTCCCTGCTTGTTGCACTCCTTGTAGAAGTCCAACGTCCCGTACATGTTGCCGTGATCGGTCATCCCGATCGCCGGCATGCCGTCGGCGACCGCCTTGGCCACCAATTCGTCGAGCCGGGCTGCTCCGTCGAGCATCGAGAACTCGGTGTGGACGTGGAGGTGGGTGAAGGAATCGGACACGGATCTTCGTTCTAATTACTCGGGTGTGATTCGGGCCACCATAGTCGCGCCGGCTGGGTACCGCTCACGGGTCCTGTCACCACCCGTTCGCTGTTGCTCCACTGCCTCGTCGCTTGACGACTACAGGTAGGTGCCAGGGCGATCCGGGCCTGATTCCTGCGGGTGTTGCTGGGGCATCTGGGGGCCGCCCGGGAGTTGGCGCATCTCCTGGAGTTGGCGTTGAGCGGCGAACTGTTGCGCCATGAGGGTGGCCTGGATGCCGTGGAACAGGCCCTCGAGCCAACCGACCAGCTGCGCCTTGGCGATGCGCAGCTCGGATTCGCTCGGGATCTCGCCGTCGTCGAACGGGAGGGCCAGGGACGCGAGTTCGGCTTGGAGATCGGGAGACAACGCCGCGGACAGCTCCCTGACCGAACGGTCGTAGATCTCCGCCAGCCGCTCACGAGATGCTTCGTCGAGTGGTGCGGTGCGCACTTCCTCGAGGAGCTGCTTCACCATCGATCCGATCCGCATCACCTTGGCCGGCGAGGTGATGGACTCCTCCTCGATCGGTTGGCGGTCCTCGGCGCGGTCGACGCCGGCGGACACCGGCGCGTCGGTGATCGCATCAGGCTGCAGCGACTCGTGAGTGTCGGACATGGATCCCTTTCTACCGAACGGTCAGGCCAGCGCGGCGACGAGCGGCACGTTCACTTCGGCCGAGGTCAACGAACCATGGCGACACACGAGCTCGAACGGCCCGGAGTCGAGCGGATCATCGAAGCTCACGGGCTCGAACGCCACGAGCGCGACGTCACCGAGGCGCGCCCGCACCTCCGGCGCCATCGCCGACCCGAACCACTTCTCGTCGAGCGTCTGTTCCCTGGTGACCACCCACGCGAGGTGGCCGACCTCGCCACGGGCGACCGCCGCAACGTCCTCGGTGGCGCCCTTGGACACGTGCAGCCATCGGAATCGACCCTCGCCCGACTGGAACGTCACCGCCGCGAGCAACTCGGACGATGGCCTCACCAGCCGATCGCCCACGTGCACCTGACCGTGATCCGCCGTGACGAGTAAGGCCGTGCCCGGCGGGAGCGACTCCAACAGATCCCCGACGAGCCGGTCGGCTGCACGCAACTCTGCCTCGTAGAACGGACCGAAACCACGCTCATGGGCGATCTTGTCGATCCCACCGTAGTAGCAGTAGACGAAACGCTCCCCCGACTCGACCTCAGCACGAGCCTGCACCGCGATCGACGACGCGGCGCGCCACCCCACCGGGTTGGTGCCACGCAGGTGTGCCTCGGAGAAGGCAGATCCCTGGAGCTCGGCAACGCTGACCACCGGGACGCTCTGGCCCAGGAACGGCTCGTACGGCTGCACCTCGCGCGGCGGGTGCGAGCGCCGCACCGATTGATCACCAACCGACCAGCGCAACACGTTCATGACCTCACCGCCGACGACGATGCGATATCCCACCAGGCCGTGCTCGGCGGGAGTCAGCCCTGTCGTGATCGACGCCAACGCCGTCGCCGTCGTCGTCGGAGCGACCGTGTGGATCGGACCACCCACCATCTGCGCCAACGTCGGCATCATGTGCCGATGATCCTGGAGTTGATCCCAACCGAGCCCGTCGAGCACCAGGACGACGACGGCACGAGCCGACGACACGACGTTCGGCATCCACGTCGGCAACCCGGTCGTCCAGGAGGCGGGACCGAGCAGTGCGGGAACGATCCCTCGAACATTGCCGCCGCTGTAGTCCGGAATGATCGGGCCTTCAACGGCGGCGCTCGTCGTCACCGGAGCAGTCCACCACGTCCGACCGTCGCCGAACAAGCACCGCTCCGAGAAGCTGGGCTCTGTCGGTCAACTGAGTAACGTCGTCGTGTGCGCATCTCGACCCGCGGTGACTACGCCTGCCGTGCCCTCTTGTCGCTGGCGCTCCATGCCGACGAGCAGGGCCCGACGTCCGTGCGCGACATCGCCGACCGCACAGCGCTTCCTCAGCCCTATCTCGAACAGATCCTGCTCGCACTCAAGGGAGCCGGCCTGGTCAAGTCGAAGCGCGGCGTCGGCGGTGGCTACATCCTGGCGCGCGATCCCGCCGAGATCCGACTGTCCGAGATCGTCTCGGCAGTCGATGGTCCGATCACGCTGGGCGACTTCGGCCAGCCACATCAGGACGGCGCCTGTGACCACGAGGGCCAATGCGTCCTGCTCGGCATCTGGAACCAGGCAGGCGATCACATGCGCACGTATCTCGAGGGATTCACCCTCGCCGGGATCGCGGCCATCGCCCGCGGTGACGCTCCCTGGCCGTAGCCGCGTCAGACCTCGGCGGCATCGAGCCAGGCTTGGAGGTCCGGGGCGAGCGGACTCGTGAACGTCACGCGTTCGCCGCTGCCCGGGTGATCGAACGCCAACTCGGCGGCGTGCAGGAACGGACGCGTGAGCCCGAGCGTCGGTCGCCGCTGGCCGTAGGTCGGGTCACCCACGAGCGGATGATCGATCGACGCCAGGTGCACCCGAATCTGGTGCGTGCGGCCGGTCTCGAGCCGGCATTCCAACCGTGAGACCAGGGCCGGGCTGCTGTAGGTCCCGATGACCCGGTAGTCGGTTCGGGCCGGACGCCCGCCGGCGACGACGGCCATCTTGAGCGGATCGCCCCGATCACGCCCGATCGGCGCGTCGATGATGCCGTGCGGCGCGTCGGGGACACCCCAGACGACGGCGTCGTACCGTCGAGTGGCGCTGTGGTCCGAGAACTGTTCGATCAGCGCCTCGGCGGCAGCATCGGTGCGTGCGACCACGAGCAATCCCGAGCTGCCCGCGTCCAGTCGATGCACGATGCCAGGACGTATCGGGTCGCCACCGACCCCTTCGAGTTCGGGAAAGCGGGCGAGCAGGCCGCTCACCAGTGTGCCGTCCATGTGCCCTGCACCAGGATGCACGACGAGTCCTGGTGGCTTGTCGATCACGATCACTGCGTCGTCGTCGTACACGACCCCGAACTCGATGGTGTCGTCGGCCGTCGGCAACGGCGGCACCGGGATGGCTCGAGGATCGACCTCGACGATCTGTCCCTCGCTCAGTCGGACCTTGCCGGACGAGGCGAGTCCTCCGTCGATCCGCACGCCGCCGGCGGCGATCGTTGCGGCCGCCTCGGCCCGACTGAGATCACCGATCAGCGCCACGATTCGATCGAGGCGCTCGCCGGCAAGTGCGGCGGGCACCGATTCGCTGATCATCCGACACCGCCGGTGTGCTCGACCTGATCGGGAGCAGACCCGTCCACCTCGTCACGGCCGTGGCCACGAGCACTCAGGATGCTGCCGAGGATCAACAGCGCGGCCCCGACGTTCACGGCGATGTCGGCCACGTTGAAGATCGGGAACCACTGGAAGTCGATGAAGTCGACAACCGCGCCACGAAGCAAGCCGTCGTCACTTCGCGCGAGCCGGTCGATCAGGTTTCCGGCGGCTCCTCCGATCAGCAGTCCCATGCCGACCGTACTGATCCTGCTCGCCTCGTTGCGGAGCGACACGAGGAGGAACACGATGACGACGGTGGCGATGACGCCGATGATCGGGCCGAATCCCTGACCTTGACCGAACGCCATCCCGTTGTTGAAGGCCAGGTTCAGCTGCAGCGTCCAGAAGACCTCGATCTCGCGATCGGCGCCGAGGGAGCTGACTGCCCAGTGCTTGGTCAGCTGGTCGACGATGACGACCGCTCCGGCGATCGCGACGGGCGTCCGCCATGCACGGACAGCGGGCATGATTCAGCGCGGGCCGACGCCGCTGACCTTCTCGGCAGCGAGGACGGTGGTCTCGGGAATGGCTTCGAGACGTTCCCGCGGAATCGGCTGGCCTGACACCTCCGAGTAACCGTACGTGCCCAGCTCGATGCGCGCGAGGGCGGCGTCGATCTCGAGGATGGTCTGACGCGCCTGCGTGGACAGCACACGATCGAGATCGCGCTGGACGACCATCGTGTCGCCTTCGCCCCCCTCGTCGTCGAACTGCACATCGCCCATCTCGCCGTCTTCGATGATGCTCGTCGCCTCGTCCTCGAGTCGGGTTGCCCGCGCCACCTCACCAGCGCGTCGCGCCAGTAGCTCGTCACGCTGATCCTTGAGGAACTTGACGTCGAAGTCCTTCGTGTACGCGATGCCGTCCTTGGTGCGCCCTCGGGGGGCGGGGATCTCCACACGTTCGAACGTGGCGTTCGACAGCAGCGACGGGGTGAGGCTGGTCGCACCCGGCTTCCTCGGTGGTCGCGCGGCGGGCACGGCAGGCGCCTTCTTCGCAGGCGCCTTCGTGGACGGCGCCTTCGTGGACGGCGCCTTCTTCGTCGGAGTCTTCGTCGCCGGTGACGCCGCAGCCGGCGCCTTCTTGGCCGCCGGAGCCTTCTTGGCCGGAGCCTTTGCGGGCGTCGAGGCCGTCTTCTTCGCCGGGGTCTTCTTCGCTGGCGCCTTCTTGCCGGGAGTCTTCGCGGGCGGAGTCTTCGCCGCCGGCGCCTTCGGCGCAGCGGCCCGCTTCGCCGGAGTCTTCTTCGATGCAGCCGTGGTGGCGGAACTCGTCGTTTTCGATGCAGCCATCGTGCGCTCCTCTGGGCAGGGTGAGCGCCGGACTCTACCGGATGTCGACGCAGATCGTCCCGGCGCCCCGACGACGACTCAGTGCGCCACGGCGACCGAGATCATCGGTTCGCCGATCGAGCGTTCGGTGTGCACCGCAACGGCCAGCGTCTCACCGGCGATCAGCTCGCGATGCGCTTCGATCGCGTCGATCCAGTCGTCGCCGGCGACGACCGACAGCGAGATCCGGTCCGACACGTCGAGATCCGCGTCGCGGCGGGCCTGTTGGACGAGGCGCACCAGATCGCGGGCGCGTCCCTCGACCTCGAGTTCGGCGGTCACGTCGACGTCCAGCGCGATCACCCCTGCGTGGCTCCCCAGCCCCGCACTGGCCTGGTCGCCGGAGGCGACCAATTCGAGCGAGTACTCCCCTGGCTCCAGCGGCACTCCACCAACGATGACGACATCGCCCTGCACCGACCAGTCGCCGGCCTTGTGCGCCTTGATCACCTGCTGAACACCCTGGCCGAGCCGCGGACCCAGCTTGGCCGGCACGAGCTGCAGACGCTCGGTCGCCACCGACGCGACATCGGTCGTCAGGTGAACGGTGCGCACGTTCACCTCGTCGGCGATCACGTCGACGAAGTCCGCGAGCCGATCGGCGTCCGCCGATGCGACCGTCACGCTCGTCAGCGGGAGGCGAACTCGTCGCTGGTGTGCCTTGCGCACCGACAGCGTGGCCGAACAGACATCTCGCACCAGATCCATCGTGTCGACGAGTTCAGCGTCACCGGGAAGCTCGTCGAGACTCGGCCAGTCGGTGAGGTGGACACTGGTCGCGTCGGCGTGCGAACCGTGCAATCCACCGTAGATCTCCTCGGACAACAGCGGCAGCAACGGCGACGTCACACGAACGAGCACGGACAACACGGTGTGCATCGTGTCGATCGCATCGTGATCGCCGGCCCAGAATCGGTCACGGCTTCTGCGGACGTACCAGTTGGTGAGCACGTCCAGATGGTCACGCACCACCTGGCAGGCGCCGAACAGGTCGTACTCGTCGAGCGCATCGGTCATGTCGGCCACGAGCGCTCGGGACTTGGCCAGGATGTACCGGTCCAGGACGTTCGCTGAATCGGTCCGCACGACGCCGTGATGGCCCGCGGCGTTCGCGTAGAGCGCCAGGAAGTACCACGAGTTCCACAGCGGCAGCAGCACGTGGCGGACCGTGTCGCGCATCCCCTCCTCGGTCACCATCCCGTCGCCACCGCGCAGGATCGCCGAGGACAGCAGATGCCAACGCATCGCATCGGCGCCGTGGGTGTCGAACATCTCGCGGGGATCGGGATAGTTGTTCAGACTCTTGGACATCTTGCGTCCGTCGTCGCCGAGCACGTTGCCGTGGCTGACGCAGTTGGCGAACGCGGGCCGGTCGAACAGCGCCGTTGCCAGGACGTGCAACGTGTAGAACCAACCGCGGGTCTGGCCGATGTACTCGACGATGAAGTCGCCCGGATAATGGTGCTCGAACCAGTCCTGGTTCTCGAACGGGTAGTGCACCTGGGCGAACGGCATCGAGCCAGACTCGAACCAGCAGTCGAGCACCTCGGGGACGCGCCGCATCATCGACCTGCCGGACGGGTCATCCGGGTTCGGCCGGACGAGGTGGTCGACATCGGGGCGGTGGAGATCGGTGACCCCGACGCCGAAATCTGCCTCGAGTTCCGCGATCGAGCCGTACACGTCGGTGCGCGGAAAGGCCGGATCGTCCGACTGCCAGACCGGGATCGGAGAGCCCCAGAACCGGTTCCGGCTGATCGACCAGTCACGGGCGTTCTCGAGCCACTTGCCGAAGCTGCCCTCCTTGATGTGCGCCGGCTGCCAGGTGATGCCCTGGTTCAGTTCGACCATCCGGTCGCGGAAGGCGGTGACCTGGACGAACCACGAGGAGATGGCCCGATAGACCAGCGGCTGCGCGCACCGCCAGCAGTGCGGGTACGGATGGTCGTAGGTCGCATGGCGCAGCACGACGCCACGTTCCTTCAGCTCGCGGATCACGAGCGGATTGGCGTCGAACACGTGTGTCCCGGCCCAATCGGTCACCTCGGCGGTGTATCGCCCGTGCTCGTCCATCGGGCACACCGTCGCGATGCCAGCCGCGTTGGCCACGACCTGGTCCTCTTCGCCGAACCCGGGCGCGAGGTGAACGACCCCCGTGCCGTCGTCGATCGACACGAAGTCGGCGCCGAGCACCTGAAAGGCGTTCTCGGTCCCTGCGAAATAGTCGAACAGCGGCCTGTAGCGACGACCCACGAGCTCGGCGCCCTTCATCCCGGCCACCCTCGTCCCCGCGCCGAGCTCGGCGCTGTAGGCGGGGAGCAACGCCTCGGCGAGCACGTATCGGACTCCGTCGAGTTCGACCACGACGTACTCGATGTCCGGACCGACTGCGAGCGCGAGGTTCGACGGCAGCGTCCATGGCGTGGTGGTCCATGCAAGCAGGCGTTCGCCCGAATCGAGCTCGAATCCGACCGTCAGCGCGGGATCCTGCCGATCCCGGTACACGTCGTCCATCCGGGTCTCGGTGTTCGACAACGGTGTCTCGCATCGCCAGCAGTAGGCGATCACGCGGAAGCCCTCGTAGATCAGCCCCTTGTCCCACAGGGTCTTGAACGCCCACATGACGCTCTCCATGTACGAGAGGTCGAGGGTCTTGTAGTCGTTGTCGAAATCGACCCAGCGCGCCTGACGGGTGACGTACTCGCGCCAGTCGTCGGTGTACTGCAGAACGCTGGTGCGACACGCGTCGTTGAACCGGTCGATGCCGAACGCCGTGATGTCGGGATGCCCCGAGATCCCGAGTTCCTGTTCGGCCTTGACCTCTGCAGGCAGGCCGTGACAGTCCCATCCGAACCGTCGCTCGACGCGCCGGCCGCGCATCGTCTGATACCGAGGAATCGCGTCCTTGACGTACCCGGTCAGGAGGTGGCCGTAGTGGGGCAGGCCGTTGGCGAACGGCGGACCGTCGTAGAACACGAACTCGTTCGATCCGTGCTCGCCGGCGGCTCGCTGGTCGATCGACGCCTGGAAGGTGTCGTCCTTCGCCCACCGCGCAAGGATCTCCTCCTCGAGTCGGGGAAAGCTCGGTCGGGGATCGACGTCGGGGTAAGCCACGCCACGATGCTACCGACGAGGCCCGAACCACCGACCAGGACGGCGAACGGCGACGTGGGCGAACGCGTCAGGCGCGGTCGTCGTCGAAGGAGAATCGGAAATCGTCGTTCTGATCGTCGCGATCGACTTCGAGCGCTGGCATCGCTGCACGGGAATCCGGTGCCCCGTCGCCCCAGGGGTCGTCGACGGCCGGCTCGGCGTCGCTGACCGACTCGATGTCGGTCATGTCATCGGCGATCACGTGCTGGTCCTCTGCCAGCTCCGATTCGAACGAGTTCGACTCGCTCGAGACGGCCGTTGCGCCAACGGAGGTATCCGGTTCGACATCGGGTTCGTCATCGGAGGCCGACAGCAACGGAGCTCTGGTCGCGCCGAGGCCGCCCGGGACGCGCTCGGCGATGTCGGTGATCGACGTCGCAGCCTCGCGGAGACGGTTGCGCTGGTCGGTGAGGAACAGCTCGAGTTGCTGGACGTCGGACTCGAGGAAATCACGGCGCGCCTTGAGCGCCTCGACGTCGCTGGCGATCGCGAGACGTTCCATCTCGCCGACGCGACGGGCTTCGACCCGAGCCTCGTCGAGCAGCGCAGCGGCCATCTCACGGGTGGAGTCGAGTGTGGTCGCCGCTTCGTCGTTGGCAGCCTTGACGATCCTGGCCGCCTCGCCTCGGGCGTCGGCGACCGTGGTGTCGGCGGTTCGCTGGGCGAGCAACAACGTCCGGCTGATCGTCTCGGCCTCTTCGACCGACGCGTCAACCGTTGCCGGCGCGGTGGCGGTCCCTGCATCGGAGACCTCCTGGAGCCGGGCGACCGCCGCACGCGCTCGTGCTTCCATCGCGGCGGACTGGTTCTGGGCGCGCTCGAGTTCGTCTGCGACATCGTTGAGGAAGACCCTGACCTCGTCGGGGTCGGCACCCTTGCGTACCGTCTTGAACTCTGCGCTCCGGACGCGCTGGGGACTCATCTCCATGACCTGCTCCTCCGTCGTCAGTCGTCGTACTCGTCGTGTCGAGGGTGGCGCTGCGTGGGCGGCTTCAGAAGGTAGACACCCGTGGCGACCTTCTCCATCGACCCGTCCAGCGCGTAGCAGATCCCGCTCGCAAAATCGATCAACCGCCGTGCGATCTCGCGCTCGGTGCCCTCCAGGTTCATGATGACGGGCTGGCCCTCCTTGAACTTGTCGGCGACCTCCTGGGCCTGATCGAACCGTCGGGGCCTCACCGTGTGGGGTTCCATGGATCCTCCCGGAACGCTGCGCAGCGTCGGTTGCGGTGTCTGACTCGGGCGCACCTGGACGCCGGAATCGTCCGAGCGCCCGTTCGCGGCACGGCGCGACGGCGACGAATCGAAGTCACGCGACGGGAAACTCGGCCTCGCCGACACGGTCCGTACCGCGGGCTCGTCATCGGGTTCCCAGCCGCGCTGGTTCCCGCTCGGGCCGGCAGGTCGCGCATCGGCGTCACGTGAACCACGGTTGGAACGCGACGTGGCCACCGGCTCGTCGAAATCCTCGTAGTCGTCGTACGCATCGTCGGGACCGAGACCCAGGTAGTCCATGGTCCGTTTCCAGAGTGACATGCCTTCCCTCCTGCGGGGCGAAGGCTAGCCGAGCGTGCACGCGACGAGGTGGACGCCTGCGCGGTTGTCCACTCATGGCGCGGCTGCGGGCCGACGCGGACGCTCGCCGAACAGCGCGGTGCCGACACGGACCTCGGTGCTGCCTTCGCTGACGGCGACGTCGAGGTCGCCCGACATCCCCATCGAGCACACCTCGAGGCCGAGCTCGGCGACGAGCGTCCGTACGGCACGGAAACCGGACCGCGCGGCCTCACTGGATGCTTCGGTCGGCCCGACCGTCATCAGCCCGCACACGCGCAGGCCCCGCTCGCGGGCGCGTTCGACGAGGATCGACGCGTCGCCCACATCGCACCCACCCTTGGCCGGATCATGGGTCGTGTCGACTTGGATCAGCACCCGAGCTCCGGGATCGCGTGTGGCGACCTCGTCGATCACCGAGGGCCGATCGAGACTGCACCAGACGTCGACCAGTCCCGCCAACTGGCGGACCTTGTTGCGCTGCAGCCGACCGATGAAGTGCACCTCCGGCCGCAGACGCTCGAGGGTGGAACGCTTGTCGAGCAGCTCCTGGGCATAGTTCTCGCCGATCGCGTCACACCCACCAGCGACGGCCGCGGTGATCGCATCGGACCCGAAACCCTTGGTGACTCCGACGACGGCAACGCGGTGGCTCCATGCCCGCTCGACGCCATCGATCCGGCTGCGCAGATCGGCGAGGCGGGCGCCCACGACATCCGAGTCGATCATCGCGGTTCGAACCACGCGATGAGCGCATGGCGCTCGCGTTCGCCTCGACGACGGTGTGATCGGAATCGCACGTCACAGCCCGTACAGGCGCCGATCGCGTCGAGCCCGATGCCTCGGCGCCCGAGCCCGGCAG
>JBGSII010000102.1:0-1895 GCA_041742555.1 Ilumatobacteraceae bacterium | reverse complement strand
CCGGCCGAGCCGGCGCCGACCCCGGATCCCGACACTCGACCGTGACCGTGTCACCAACGACGACGCGGGTGCACCCGGGGACAACTGGTCCGCCGCGCCCGGCATCAACCTCAGAGTGCGATGCGCCGAGCAGGCCGATGGCGCTTACGGCGATCGCGACGGTCAGGCGGGTGGACATATCTCCACGCCTGGCCACTCGCCCAGTTGCTCCCCGCCCTCGACCTTCCAGACACCGTCGACGTCACGCATGAAGAAGACTGTCCGATATGCAATGACATCGGGATCGACCACCGCGTCAGAACCACTGGCACCTGCACCCGGTTCGACGGTGATCCACGAATCCACATCACAGACTTGGATGCGAGCGAGATCAGTACTCGGCGCAACGAGTTCTGCGGGCGACTCGATAAGGATGACGGGCTGGATCGTTGAGTTCTGGCGAATCGCGTAGCCCTTGCTCACGAACTCGTCAAAGCGATCATCGACGAAGTCGCGGTTCGCCCCTATGAATCGCTCGAGTGCGGCGGTGCGCTTGCCGTCGTCGGTCGGATCCTGAAGGCCGACGTTGAGAAGGCGGAACGCTTCAAGTAGGTCGGCTTCGACTTGTTGGGCGAGGGCGGTGGCGGGGTCGAGGGTGGTGGTGGGGGCGGCGGTCGTGGGCGGAGGGTCGGTGGTGGGGCTCGGCGACAGCGTCTCGACGACGGTGGGTTCCGCGATCGTCGTGGCAGGGATCGCTTCGTCGCTCGAGCAGCCGCCAGCGAGCAACGCGACCACGCCGACCGCCCCAACGGTCGTGACGAGCACGTTCCCCGCACGTGTCATCGCCGAATGGTACCCGCTGCGCATCACGACGTCAGTGGGCGGCCGGCCTCACCGAACGGCAACGAACCCCGACGGCCACGGCCCGAGAACGAAGCCCGAGCGACCGGGCAATCCGGCGGAGGTCAGGCCATCGACGGGCTGTTCGGGTCCGGAGGTGGCATGGCACTCGGCCGGTAGTTCCCGAGCAGCCGTTCGTCTTCACGGCGACGTCGCCACAGCCACACGAAGAAGCCGCCGACCATCAGCGCCAGCAGCGCGAAGAACGTCCGGTAGAACGGCGCTGACGACATGAAGCTCGGCCAGATGTCACTGGACCCGCCGGTCGAGGTGACTGCGGCCCCGCTGTCGATCCCACCCCCGCCCAGGAACGGGTCGAGAATGACGGTGGTGTCTTCGACGAAGTAGAACGCCTCGAGGAAGAGGGCAGGCCGATCGGGGATGTCGGGATCGGTCGACGTCGCATCGGACAAGATGGCGATGATCCGGTACGTGCCCACTTCATCGGGCGCATCGAACTCCGTCCGCGCTTCGTAGGTTCCTTCGTCACAGGTGACAAAGGCCAACTCGTTGGGCGTGACACCGAGGTTCATCAAGAGGACCTGCTCGCCGGGGAAGCAGTTCGTGACGACCGCGTCGAACGTCCCACCCGGCACGCTCGTCTCGGGGTCGGCGAAGAAGTCGACTTCGTCGGCTGGTCGATACGCCTGGACAGAGCCGCCTGCGGACGCGCCGAGGCACACTGCGCCGAACACCGCGAGGGCCAGGGCGAGTCGCTTCATGCCACTCATGACATCGGCGACGATAGTGGCCACCTGAAGCACAAGCGTTGATGGGCGTGATGGCCAGCGACCCATCGCACCCTACGATGGCGCCGGTGATGGCTGGTTCCCTGCTCGGTGCGCTGCGGCGGCGCGGTGGTCTCGTGCTGTTCGCCGGCGTGTTGGCGGCGGCCGTGGCGCTGGTGTTGTCGCTGCTGTCGACGCCGATGTATCGGGCATCGGCCGACGTCGTGGTCGACACCGCGGGCACGTCGATTGCGTCAGAGGCGGCCGTGGCGAGTGGTGCGGCGGTCG
>JBGSII010000101.1:0-18286 GCA_041742555.1 Ilumatobacteraceae bacterium | reverse complement strand
TCGCCGCCGCCGGGATGCGGGTCCTCGGCGTCGCGTTCCGGCCGATGACCAACGCGGACGACGACCCGGAGGCCGACCTGGTCCTGCTCGGTCTGTTCGGCATCATCGACCCGCCTCGGCCCGAGGTCCGCGATGCCGTCGCCATCTGCCGATCGGCAGGTATTCGGCCCGTGATGATCACCGGCGATCACCCCCTGACCGCGCTGGCGATCGCCACCGATCTGGGCATCACCGACGTCGACCGTGTGCTGGTCGGCGCGGATCTCGACCATCTCGACGACACCGAGTTCGACACCGCGGTGCGTGACGTCTCGGTGTTCGCCCGCGTGTCGCCCGAGCACAAGCTGCGCATCGTCGGCGCGTTGCAGCGCCAGCACCAGGTGGTCGCGATGACCGGCGACGGCGTGAACGACGCGCCCGCCCTCAAGCGCGCCGACATCGGCGTGGCGATGGGCATCACCGGCACCGACGTGTCGAAGGAAGCCGCCGACATGGTGCTGCGTGACGACAACTTCGCCACGATCGTCGCGGCGGTCGAAGAGGGACGCGTCATCTACGACAACCTCCGTCGCTTCGTGAGCTTCGCGGTCGCCGGAAACCTCGGCAAGATCATCGTGATGCTCGGGTGGCCGATCCCGTTCCTGATCTCCGGCTCCGACACCGGCACCGCGATCGCGTTCCTCCCGCTGCAGTTGCTCTGGTTGAACCTGATGACCGACGGCCTGCTGGGGCTCTCGATGGGCGTGGAACCAGCGGAGAAGAACGTCATGCAACGCCCACCCCATTCGCCGTCGGACAGTCTGTGGGCGAACGGCCTCGGGGGCCGGACGGTGTGGATCGGCACGGTGATCGGCGCGGTGACGCTCGGACTCGGGTTCGCCTACTACGCCGCCGATCTCGAGCAGTGGCAGACCGTGATGTTCACCACCTTGGCGTTCATGCAGGTCGGCCAGGCGTTCGCCACACGATCGACAACCGAGTCGCTGCGCACGATCGGCTTCCGGACGAACCCGCTGATGCTCTGGATCGCAGGCCTCGTGATCGCGCTGCAACTCCTGGTGCTCTACACCCCGCTGAACGAGTTCCTGGATCTCGATCCGCTGAATGCTGCGGACCTTGCCCTGTGCGCCGCCGCAGGCGTCGGCCTGCTGGCTCTCGTGGAGACGGTCAAGGCCATCCAGCGTCGCTGAGCCTCAGGCGAGCTTCTCGGCGAACCAGTCGAGGATGATCTCGGCGCGCTGGACGCGATGGACCGGTGAGCCGGCCCGCGACAGCTCGTGGTTCTCGCCGGGGAAGCGGTAGAAGTCGACCTCCTTGCCGAGCAGCTTCAGGGCGACCCACAACTCCTCGGCCTGGCCGATCGGGCAGCGCCAGTCCTCCTCGGAGTGGATGATCAGCATCGGCGTGTCGATCTGCCTCACGGCCGCGATCGGCGACATCCGGTGGTACTCGTCGGGTGCGGCGAGGTGATCGACCCCGTGGACCGAGCCGAAGAACGTCGAGATGTCGGACGACCACTCGAGGGCGGTCGCGTTGTTGACCGCCCGTTCCGAGCAGAATGCACGGAACCGCTCGCCGTGGTGGCCCGCGAGCCAGGTGGCCATGAATCCGCCGTACGAACCGCCGAGCATCCCGACGCGGTCACGGTCGCAGAAGTCGTATCGGTCGAGCGCGGTGTCGATGATCGCGAGGACGTCGTCGACGTCGACGGTGCCCCAGCCCGGGCCGGGTGCGGTCGGGTGGTTCGGGCCCTGGATCGCCTGGCCCCACCCGGTGTGACGGCCGCTGCTGCCGCGTGGGTTGCCCGCCACGACGACGAAGCCGGCCGCCGCCTGCATCTGGAACTCGTCGAAGACGTACTCGCCGTACTGCGTGTGTGGGCCTCCGTGGACGTTGAGCAGTACGGGATACCGCTTCGTCTCGTCGAAGTCGGCGGGCCGCATGATCCAGGCGTCGATCTCGTCGGTCCCATCGGCAGTGGGAGCGGTGAAGTGCTCCCATCCGGAGAGCGTCGACGCGAGATCGTCACCGACGTGCGTGACCCGACGATCGGCGAGGTACAGCTCGCTCGGCTGCGTCGCTGACTCCTGGACACGGGCGACGACCGCCGCAGCAGCATCGAACGACGTCACCGACACCGGGCCGTTGGTGAGCGCGGTGAGCGCCGTGGGCGCGGCGGTGCCGTCGGTGAGGATCCGGTAGAGGTGTGTCGCGCCGCGGTCTTCGGCGGTTGCCAGGAGGCTGGAGTCCGACTCCCACACCGGTGCGCGCGATCCGACGGTCGGCTGGAACGTGCGGTCGAGGCCCGCGGAGACCCACTCGATGTCGACGTGCGGGTGGGTCGCAGGGTCGATCGGCAGGATGCCCACCCTGGTGTTCTGCGGGGCGAGGTCTGGGTCGGGAGCGCCGATGAAGGCGACACGGGTGCCGTCGGGGGACACCGAGGGCTGGCCGTACCGGCCGTCGTGAGCCGTGATCGGCCGGACGTTGGCGCCTCCGGCGTCGCCGTCGCCGCGCTCGGGAAGGGTCACGACGTACAGGTCGCGGGCGTGGTCGCGGTCCCAGGTCTCGTGGCGTTGAGCGGAGGTCACGATCGCCGTCGAGTCGCGCAGCCAGCTGATCCCGCTGTGCTCGAACTCTCCTGGCGTGAGATTGCGGGGCTTCCCGGTGCCGTCGCTCGCCACAACGTGGACGTGGTTCGGGCGGTCGAAGACCCAGTTCTCGCCGTTGAGGCGCCCGAAGAAGCGCTCGACCTTCCTCGGTGCTTGCCAGGCGACGCTCTTGGCGTCGTAGCGTTCGTCGCGCGTGCGGCTGGTGAAGCCGAGCCAGCGGCCGTCCGGCGACCACGCGAGGTCGGCGAGGCCGTCGGGCATGGTGCACAGCGTTCGGAGTTCGCCGGCGCCCCCGACCGGCAGGACGTGCAGTGTCGATTCTCCGTCCTTCTCACCTCGCTTGGAGGTGAACGCGAGGAGCCGGCCGTCCGGCGACCAGGTCGGGTTCGCGTCGCGTTCGCCTGCCGTGGCGGGAGCGTCGTCGATCCAGATGCGCGACGTCGTGGTGTTCTTCGCGAGGTCGACGGCGGTCACCACGAAGGCGACGTGCCCACCGCCCGGGCTGACGGCGACGGTCCCGACGGTGTTGCGACCGTCGATGAACGCCTCGGCAATCTCGCGATGTGAACACATGGCGCTCGACCGTACAACCCTGTCGTTCCGACCCTGTCGTTCCGGACCCGACCCGAAAGGACAGGGTGCTACTCGGCGAGGCCGACGGGTTGTTCGTCGATGATCTGGTCGAGGTACTCCGACATCCCGTAGCCGACGCGTCCCTCGAACTCGCCGGAGTGGATGGTCCACTTGGTGTAGGCCTCGGAGATCCGGGTCTGCATCCACTCGCCGTCAGGCGTCTGGCGCCGGTTGCGCAGCGGGATGAGGCTCAGTGACTCGCCGGTGAACCGCCACTCGCGATCGGAGCGGCTGGAGCGGATGACCCCTTCGATGCGGTCGTGGTAGCGCTCGTCGCCACGGGTCTGCGTCGAGATCTCGACGTGATCGCACAGGTGCATCTCGCCGTTCTCCCACACGAACCCACCGCGGGTGCCGTCGCTGTCGCGCTTGGCGACGCGGCTGGCCATGAACCCGAAGTTCTCGTCGACGTTCGCCGTCAGCCATCGGTAGTAGTACGGCGCCTGCCAGTACCGCGGGCCCCACGAGTGGTCACGCAGCCCGAACCCGTTGATCTGCCACTCCCGCTCGCCGACGCGCATCGTGCCGGTGGCCTCGATGAGCTGTTCGTAGTGGCCCTTGGCGAACTCCTCGCCGGGCGCCTCGTGCGGGGTGTCGGGCTCACCGCCGAACATGCTCGGACGGCCCTGCCCAGTGAACGTGAGATGGATCTCGGCCTCGGCGTACGGGTTGTTCGTGAACGCCTCCTTCGGGTTCGCCATCTGCTCTGGTTCGTCGAGCACGACGACCTTGCCGACGTAGTCGACACGCAGTTCCTCGAACGGCTTCACCATGGTCCAGGTGAGCCCGGCGGCGTCGAATGCGTCGTTGTTGTCGATCGCCGGTCGTTTGAACATGAACCCGACCTGACGGTTCGCGCCCTCGACCTCGGGCGGGAGGTAGAGGCACACGGTCATCTCGGCGGTGCCCTCGTTGGCGCGGTTGCCCATCCGGAACCAGCCGCCCACGCCCTGTGCGGGGTCGAAGCAGTTGATGTACATGCTCTCGTTGAAGTTCGGCTCGGGGCCGAGTTCGTGCATGTATTCGTCGGATTCGTCGAGACGTACAGCCATGACGCCGACCGTAGGGTGCCGCACCGCTCCTCGACGTGTCGGACCACCCGTTGCGATGAGCGAAACCCCCCGATACGGGCTGCTTCGCTCATCGGTGTGGCGAGTTACGGCTCGTGGCCGTCGAGGGTTACCGCCGCGGCCACTGGTTGGCGCGGATGTTGTCGGCCGCGAGGCGGGCCGTCTCGTCGACGCGCTTCGCGCGGGTGGGTGCGGTCTTGGCCTGGAGGATCCATTCGAGGATGCCGCGACGCGTCGAGGGTGGGAACGTGTCGAAGTTGGCTCGGGCGGCCGGGTCGGCGTCGAGGGCGACGGCGAGATCGTCGGGCACGGCGAGCGCGTCGACGTCGTCGAGCTTCGACCACGAGCCGTCGGTCTTCGCGGCGTCGATGGTGGCGAGGCCCGCCGGCAGGACCAGTCCATCGGCCAGCAGGCGCTCGAGCCGGTCCTTGTTGACCTTCGACCAGCCACTGCCGGGCTTGCGCGGTGTGCACAGCAGGGCGGTGCGGCGCTCGTCGACCTTGGCTGGCTTCGAGTCGATCCATCCGACGCACAGGCATTCCTCACAGAGGTCCTGCGCGCTCACGTACGGCTCATCGGGCCCGAGGGCGCCCTTCTTCACGGTCACCGCCCAGACCCCGGTCGACCGGGCGTGCTCGGCGTCGAGCCAGTCGCGCCATGCCCGACGGGACTCCACCTCGACGAGAGGGAGATCGGGTCGCAGTGGCATCGGCGTCATTCTCGCGCGTCGCATCCGGCCGAGGTCCGCCGTGCCCACCCGAACTACGTTGGATGGCAGCGGCGATCGGCGTCGCTCGGGAGGGACGAGATGAGCATCACCGACGACGACCTGGAGACGACGACGGCAGCGATCGCGAAGCTGGAGGGGATCGAGCCATCGGGGGATCTGGGTGAGTTCAACGCCCGCAAGCTGACGTTCGGCCCCGACAAGGCCGTCATCGGGCCGGTCGCTCATCTGGCTGCGGAGCGGATCCGACTCACCGCGCTCGAATGGGAGCACTTCGAGGTCCGTCAGGTCGGCGCAACCCTCGGCGGCATCGTCAAGGGCCTCGACCTGTCGAAGCCGTTGGCCGACGACGTGTTCGAGGAGTTGTGCCGGGCGTGGGTCGACTACAAGGTGTTGTTCTTCCGCGACCAACAGCTCAGCGCCGACCAGCACCTCGCCTTTGCTCGTCGGTTCGGTGAGCTCGAGGTGCACCCGTTCCTGCGCAACAACGACGAGCGCCCGGAGCTCGTGCGCTTCGCCAAGGACGCTGACACGGGTGGCTACGAGAACGGCTGGCACCACGACGTCACGTGGCGGGAGACCCCCTCCAAGGGCGCAGTCCTGCGGGCGATCCAGGTCCCCGACACCGGCGGCGACACCTTGTTCTGCGACATGAACGCCGCCTACGAGGGACTGTCGGACGAGGTGAAGGATCGCATCGAGGGCCTGGTCGCCGAGCACGACTACATGCAGGCCTTCGGCCACACGATCACCGGCGCCGACGCGGCGGCGATGCGAGAGAAGTACCCGGTCGTGGAGCATCCCGTGGTGATCCACCATCCGATCTCCGGGCACCGTCTCCTCTACGTCAACCGCTTCTTCACGACGCGCATCGTGGGGCTCGACCCGGCTGGGTCCGACGAACTCCTGGTCACGCTGTTCGCCCAGGCAAACGTTCTGGAGTATCACTGCCGCCTGCACTGGCACCCCAACACGATCGCGATGTGGGACAACCTGGCGGTGCAGCACTATGCATCGAGTGACTACTGGCCCGACGTCAGGGTGATGGAGCGCGCGAGCATCGTCGGTGTGCGCCCGTCGTTCTGACGTGATGTTCTGACGGAGACCGGCGAGGAAGCGTTCGCGAGCGCAATGACTGCGACCAGCGGTTCACCACACGCCTCGTCGCGTGAAGCGGGGACTCGCTGCTGCTGTTCGTGGGCCCGACCCGGTGTGGGTCAGGCGGCGGTTCGTCGGTGGGGTGGTCCGGTGGTGTGGATGGTGCCGTCGGGCAGGCGGAGGGTGAGTTGGCGGTTGGGGCCGAGTTCGATGGTCCAGCCGTCGTGGTGGATGTTGGCGTGATGCAGGCTGCAGACGGGCAGGAGGTTGTCCAGGTCGGTGTTGCCGCCGTTGCTCCACCAGATGATGTGGTGGAGTTTGCAGCGGTCGTAGTGCACCGCACAGCCGGGAATGCCACACGTCGAGTACAGGCCGCGCAGGGCGCGTCGTTGTGCCCGGTTCGCGAGGCGGGTCGTGCGGCCCAGGTTGAGTTCGCCGGGTGCGTACAACACGACCCCGTTACACACCACGACGGCGTGTACGTCGGCGTCACCAGCCAACGTGGTGAGCACGCGGGGAGGGATCTCGACGGGGATGGAGAACTCGCCGACCGGACCCGGGCGATGCGGGTTGTCGGCGTCGATGACCACGACGAACGCGGCCCGACCCGCCCTGCCACCGGCAACGGTTCCGTCGAGGAGGTGGACCAAGGCGAGGGCTCGCAGGTGGTGTTGGCGCTCGACCGGATCCTCCGGTGCGGTCGACGGGGTCGACTCCGCGAACAGGGTGTCAACGGCACCATCGAGACGCGCCGCGAGTTTCACGCCGGTGACCGGGTCGAACCGGCCGCGCAGGTTCCACATCCCCTCGACATCGACCCACGTCGCCACACGCGTCGCACGCCGTTGGCGTTCGAGGCGGTCCAAGCCGTCGCCGGTCTGCAGCTTGGTGGCTTCCAACTCGAGACGCCGCGCGAACTCGTCCACCGTCGCCGCTGCTGCGACCGCGGCGAGCGCGTCCGCGCGTTCGAACAACTCGCGACGCTGCGCGGCAGCGAGCTTCTTCGACGTCCGAGTGACCGCGTCGACATGCCCGGCGGTGATCGCACCATCACCCAACGCCCCAGCGAGTTTCGGTGTCGCAGCCAACGTCGCTGAGCGTTCCGTCGACTTCGATGCCTGACCCAACGACGACCTCGCCGCCTCCGCGATCGTCTTCTCCGGGAACAACTCCACCACCCGCAACTGAGCGACCAGACCAGCATGCTGGGCCGCGCACCACGCCTCGATCTCACGCACCGCCACCAACCCCGACGAGATCAACCCAGCATCGGCAGCAGCATCCGCACGAACATCGGCGATGCGCTCCACCCGCTCGACCACCCCAGCGATCTCCATACCGACAACCCTAAACAGAGGGTGTCGCAGAGTTCCTGGAGCCGACCCAGACCGGATCGGGAGCCGTCACTGATCGGTGGGCTCGAACATCTCCAGCTGCTCCCACGTGACGGCGACGTCGCTGACGACGTGCCAGCGCAGCCGACCGCGCGAGCCGGGTCGACGGATCTCGACGCGTTCGGCGCGCAACGATCGTGCGGAACCATCGGGATCGCGGATGGCGATGCTGCCGTCGTACTCGATGCCGACCACCCGGCCCACGATCCACCGTCCCTTGTCGTTTCGACGGAATCGAATCGGCTCACCCATGCGCAACCCCAATCGGGCGAGCGAAGCGGGCGAGCGGTGCATGTCCGGGTCAGGCGCCGATGGTGCGTCGCTGGAGCTTGCGCATGCCGCCGAGCCAGCGTTCCGGATCGGTCGCCTTGAGCGCCATGTAGTCGGCGACCTCGGGATGGGGGAGCACGAAGAAGCGTTCGGCTTCGATCGCGTCGGCGACGTCAACGGCGACGTCGGCAGGTTCGAGCACGACGCCGGCCGCCTTGACGACGTTGCTTCCGCTCAGCGCGTCGTCGCCGGCATGCAACATCGCCGTGTTGACACCTTGCGGGCACAGGCACGTGACCTTCACGCCGGCGTCGCCATAGGTGACCGCCATGTACTCGGCGAACGCCACGGCGGCTCGCTTCGTGAGCGTGTACGGCCCCGAGCCGATCTGCATCAGGAGGCCAGCGGCCGAAGCCGTCGAGCAGAAGTACCCCTCGCCGCGTTCGAGCCAGTCGGGCAGGAGGTACTTGGCGGCCCAGCGGTGGGCGTGGACGTTGACGGCGAACGCCAGGTCCCAGTCGTCCTCGGGTGTCTCGATCACCCCGCGCCCGATCCCGACGCCGGCATTGCAGAAGAACAGGTCGATCGATCCGAGCACCGCGCGGGAGGACTCGACGAGGGCTGCGTTGCCGGCTTCGGTGCTGACGTCGGCGGTGATCGCCGTGGCCCGTTCCAGCGAGGAGGCGACCGCATCGGCGCCCGCTAGGTCGGCGACCACCATGTTGGCCCCGCGGCCGTGGAACTCCCGAGCAAGCGCCTCGCCGATACCCCGACCCGCTCCGGTGACCACCACATTGCGTCCGTTGAAGTCCATGGCTGCATCGTAGGTTCGCTGGCGGGACCACGACGCGAACGTCGTGAGCGTTGTGAACGTTGTGTGACACCTTGCTCATCTACGCGCAGGTGCGTGTTCGCGGCGGGCATCGCGGGTACCGTGTCCACCAATGACTGATGAGCGCATCGACACCAACAACGAGGCCGTGATCACCGAAGCCCTGAGCGTCATCGATGGCGCCCTTGCTCGGATGATGCAGCGCGAACTCGTGTCGACGGGTGAGGTTGCCGATCTGTTGCTCGACGTGCGCACGTTGCTCACGACCGAGCCGGCAGCCCTCGTCGAGCCGGTCGTCACCACCGACGCTGTCTGAGCGTCGAGGGTGATGGTGGCGCTTCGACGCGCCACCGAGCAGCCAGTTGCTCAGGGAGCGAGGCGCTTGGCGATGCGGCGGCCGACCAGGCCGAGCAGCGTGCCGAGGATCGCTCCGGCGACCACGTCGGATCCGTGGTGGATGCGGACGTAGGCGCGGCTGATCCCGACGATCGCTGCGATCTTCCACCAGATCATCCCGATCCTCGGCCCGTCCCAGCCAGACAGGACCATCGCGGCGAACGCCGCAGAACTGGCGTGGCCCGACGGGAACGACGACGTCGTGGGTTTGCGCACCTGCAGCCGTTCGTCGCCCGTGGTGGTTGGTCGCTCACGGCGGAAGAGCCGCTTGACGCCTTGGTTGACCAGCAGGCTCTCGGCTCCGAGCATCACTCCGAGGACGATCAACTGGTCGGGGCGACCCTTGGCGATCGCGCGGCCCAGACCGATCAGATGCCAGATGAGCGAGAAGTCGCCGACGTGGCTTGCCGTCGTGAACACCCGGTCGGCGATCGGATTGCCACGAACGAGTTCGAGCGCACCGTCGACCCAGTCGTCGAACGCGTCGACCGCCGGACCGAGATGGCCTTGTCCCGGTACCACCGTGAGGTCGTCGCCGCCGGTGTCGATGCTCGTCATCAGGCGCCCGATGCCACCGGTGCGCTCAGCAGATCGTTGTAGGCTGCGACTGCCTCGGTGGCAGCCAGCGACGGCTCGCCGCCGAACGCGGGGCACCACCGCTGGAACGAGCACCAATCGCACAACTTGCTCTGGCGAGGACGGAAATCACCCGTGGTGCACGCTCGTTCCACGGCGGACCACACCGCGGTGGTGCGTGTGGTGATGAACTTCACCGACTGAGCGGACGGCACGGTCTCGATCGTCTCGCCGGATGCGAGATACATCAGTCGAATCCGTGCCGGTCGCTTGCCGAACACGGCCTCGCACAGGAACGAGTAGAAGTGCACACCCGCCAGGCTCTTCTGCTCGAAGTTGCCCGATGGTGCCCTGCCCGTCTTGTAGTCGGTGACCACGAGTTCGCCGTCGGCGTCGAGTTCCAACCGATCGATGATGCCGCGCAACGTCAGCTCGCCGACCGGAGCCTCCATCCACAACTCGAGGCCGATCTCGCGCACCGTGGTGGGGTCCTCCATGGCGAAGTACTTGTCGATCAACGCACGGCAGTCGGCGTCGAAACGGTCGATGGCATCGCCCTGGAGGCGAAGCCCGACGTAGTCGGGGTGGGTGCGGTACTCCTCGAGCGCCGTCGTCATGTCGGCCGCCAACGCGTCGGGAGTCCGCGCCGCTGCCGGACGCACGAACAGCAGCTCGAGTGCGCGGTGCACGATGGTTCCCTTGGTGGTGGCGACACCGGGTGGTTCGGGCAGCTTCTCGATGCTGGCGAAGCGGAACTGCATGGGGCACGACGTGAACGACGAGACCCTCGACGGTGAGAGCGACATCGGCACCGGGAACGTCGGTGCGGGGGGAGCGGTGTCGGTCATGTCAGCAATCGTACGCGGGGGCTGTCACAGGGTTGTGGCGTCCCGGACCAGCTCCGCCATCGCCGCTGGTTCGATGAACGGCGTGAAGTGGTTCCAGCCGTCGTTCTCGATGTAGCTCGCGTGCGGGAGCGCCGCGGCGATTTCCCGTGCGATGGCAGCGGGTCCGAACTCGTCGACCTTGCCGGCTACGACGACCACCCGGGTGTCGATCTCCGGAAGGTCACCCCACGTGGTGTGGGTGCCGCCCGTGTCGAACGTCCGGGCCTCGTGCTCGGGGTCGCACTTCAGCCGGACACCCTCCGGTGCGGGACGGAATCCGTGGGCCACGTACAGGCGCAACACGTCGGGGTCGAACGCCATCATGGGCGGCTTGGACGCGAAGTTGGCGATCGCCTCGTCGAAGGATCCGAACGATGCCCGCCGCTTCCGTGCGCCGCGTGACAAGGCGGTGCCGTTGTCCTCCGTGCCGTGGTGAGGGTCGATTTCTCTCGGCGGGAACACGATCGGCTCGAACGCAACGATCACGTCGAAGAGACCTGGCTCGCGATGCGCGGCCATCAGCAGTCCTGCGCCGCCCATCGAATGGCCGAACCCGACGAGACCACCATCGGGTGCGAGGGCTCGGGCAGCGGCGAGTGCATCGTCGCCGTAGCGCTCCCACTCGACCGTCCAGTCGTCGGGACGCGCGGTGTCGCCGTGCCCGCGATAGTCGAGCGCGAACGACGTGAACTCCTCGGCGAGCCGATCGGCGATCGGCAGATAGCAGTAGCCGTGGAAGCCCGTCGCATGCGACAACATCAGCGGGCGACCCGCCCCACCGAACTCGTGGATCGCAACGCTGACGTGATCGGAGGAGGCGACTCGCACCGAGCCATCATGCCGACGACATGGCCACGGTGGCGAATCGATTGCAGCAGGGGTCAGACCCCTGCTGCAATCGGCGCCCCTCAGCGGGTGGACGTCACGTCGGCTTCGGTTCGCGAGGCAGGCCGAGCAGGCGTTCGCCGATGATGTTGCGCTGCACCTGACTCGATCCGCCGGCGATCCGGCCGCCCGGTGCTGCCAGCATCCCGGTCGCGCTGGGGCCGTCGACCAGCGCAACCGGTCCGTCCAGGTCGCCCCGCAGCATCGCGACGTCGAACATCATCTCGGTGATGCCGAGCTTCATCAGCGAGGCTGCCGTCGACGCGACGGGGCCCTGCCGCTGGGCCATCGCCTTCATCGCGTTCCCGCTGGCGAGCAGGGACGCCAGGCGTTGCCGCTCGACGGCGGTGAGATCCCGTCCCTCGGCGAGATGGGCCATCTGGTCGAGGCGACGTTCGAGGCTGATCACCGAGGTCCCGATGTGGCCGCGTTCACTGGTGAGCACCGCCATTCCGACGCCCCACCCGCCGTGCAGCGGCCCGAGGAGGCAGTCGGCCGGCAGCGACGCGTCGGTGAAGAACACCTCGTCGAACTCGGCCTCGCCGGTCATCTGCTTCAGCGGTCGGACCTCGATGCCGGGGAGATCCATCGGGCACAGAAAGAACGAGATCCCGTCGTGCTTCGGTGCCTCCTCCAGCGATCGGGTCCGCGCCATCAGGATGCCCCAGTTCGAGTAGCGGCCTCCCGAGCACCAAACCTTCTGGCCGTTGACCACGTAGCGGTCGCCGTCGAGTTCGGCTCGAGTCGTCAGCGAGCCGAGGTCGCTCCCGGCCCCGGGCTCCGAGAACAGCTGGCACCAGACGTGCTGGGTCGCCAACGTCGAGGCGAGGTGAGCCGATTGCTGCTCGCGCGTTCCGTACCGCATGATCGCGCCGCCGGCGAGCACGAAGCCGACCATGTTGAACACCGCAGGCACCCCGGCCCGTGCACACTCGAGCAGCCAGATGCTGTTGTGTTCGGCGCTGAGACCTCGTCCGCCGTGCTCGGCCGGCCAGTGGATGCCGGCCCAACCCGCATCGGTGAGGCGCCGTTGCCACCCGAGTCCGGCCTCGACCAGGTCGGGTGGGCAGATCGCGCCGTAGTCACGCGGCGCGTGATGCCGATTGGACGCCAACCACTCGGCAGCCTCGTGTTGGAACTCCTCGATCGCGATCATCACGCCAGCATGTCAAAGTGTCACGTTTGACCCGGCACGGTGTGACAGTTCGTTACGAGAGTGCTTTGAGGAACAGGGCGGTCTCGTCGGCGATCGTGGCCGGAACGGCGTAGCCGTCCTGTGCGGTGACCTCACCCCAATGGGCAGCGAGGTCCTCCGGTGTCAGGCCGGTCGTGTTCGTGTAGCCGACCGTCTCGGCGATGAACACCTCGGCGACACGTCCGCCACCGACCGAGAAGACCCGTCCGGTCGCCTCACACGACTCGTGCGAGAGGTACGTCACCAGTGGCGAGATCAACTCGGGCTGGAGCTTCTCGCCGAGGCCGCCGAGGATGTCCTCGGTCATTCGGGTGAGCGCGAGCGGCGCAATCGCATTCGCCTTGATGTTGAACTTGGCGCCCTCGACGGCGAGCACGTTGGTGAAGCCGACGAGGCCCATCTTCGCAGCTCCGTAGTTGGCCTGGCCGAAGTTGCCGAAGATGCCGGCCGCCGACGACGTCGACACGATGCGGCCATAGCCCTGCTCGCGCATGATCTTCCACGCCGGCTGGGTGACGTTGAACGCCCCGCGGAGGTGGACGGCGATCACCGGGTCGAACAGGTCGGCGTCCATGTTGTGGAACGACTTGTCGCGCAGGATGCCGGCGTTGTTGATCACGATGTCGACCTTGCCGAACGCGTCGACGGCGCTCTGCACGATCGCCGCGCCGCCCTCGGGCGTGGCCACCGAGTCGGTGTTGGCGACCGCTTCGCCACCAGCCGCCTGGATCTCGTCGACCACGAGCTGCGCGGCGCCCTTGTCGCTGCCGGTGCCGTCGACGGCGCCCCCGAGGTCGTTCACCACGATCAGTGCGCCACGCTTCGCCATCATCAGCGCGTGCTGCTTGCCGAGGCCGCCACCGGCGCCCGTGATGATCGCTACCTTGCCGTCGAATCCGAGATCAGTCATGAGCGACAACGCTAACTGGGGTCAGCCGAATCGGGAAAAACCGCCTTCGACATCGAGCACCTGGCCGCGGATCCACGCCCCCTCGGCGCTCACCAAGAAGGCGACGACGTCCGCGATGTCGGCCGGCGCGCCCCAGCGGCCGTCGGGGAATCTCGCCGCGACGGCTGCGTGGGCGTCGCCATCCGCGTAGCCGGTGTCGACCGGACCGGGATTGATGCAGTTGGCGATGATCCGCGAGCGAGCGAGCGCGTGGTCGATCGATCCGGTCATCTGGTGCAGCGCACCTTTCGACACCGCATAGGCGATCTCGCCATCCATCGGCCCGAGGTGCTGGCCGCTCGTGAACCAGAGCATCCGGCCGGTGGGGGGTTCGCTCGACGGCACGCTCACGTGACGTTGGGCGAATCGTTGCGCCAGCAGGACCACACTTCGAACGTTGGCCGCCCAGCATCGATCGAGTTCCTCGGCACCCACCTCGCCCAACGGTGCCGACGACGAACGCGCATGGACCGCGACCACGATGTCGAGACGCCCATGGCGTTCGATCACCTCGTCCACAAGGCCGCCCGGCGCGGCCGGTTCCGCCAGGTCGTGCCGGCCGACTTCGAAAGGCAGCGCGTCGAGTGGTTGCGCGCCCCAGGGCATCTCGGTGTCGTGCGGAGGCCATCCCGTGGCGACGACCGTCGCGCCGAGATCATGGAGTCGGCGTGCGACGCCGGCGCCGATCCCGATCGGGCGGGAGACACCGGTCACGAGAGCGACTCGCCCGTCGAGCCGGCGACGATCGGGCTGATTCGGGGCCATGCCCGAGGCTACGTCAGGCGGGCGGTGCGTCGATGGCGTCGGAGCGCAACTTCTTGTAGTCGAGTTTGCCGTTGGCCGCCCGGCCGATCGAGGTGACCGCGATCACCCGTTTGGGCGCCTTGTAGGCGGCCAAACGGGACTTCACGTGAGCGATGAGCGCGGGCCCGTCGACCACGTCGCCGGCGTGCGGTTCGACGAGCGCGGTGATCGCCTCACCCCACTTCTCGTCGGGCACGCCGACCACCGCGACGTCGGCGACCGTGGGATGCAGCTTCAGGCATTCCTCGACCTCTTCGGGGTACACCTTCTCGCCGCCGGTGTTGATGCACTGGCTGCCGCGGCCGAGCAGGGTGACGGTGCCGTCGGCTTCGACCGTGGCGTAGTCACCGGGGATCGAGTACCGCTCGCCGTCGATGACCACGAACGTCTGAGCCGACTTCGCTTCGTCCTTGTAGTAGCCGATCGGGGTACGGCCCGGCAGCGCCACCCGGCCGAGTTCGCCCGAGCCGGGAACCACGTCGCGGCCATCGTCGGTGATCACCCGGGTGGTCGGCCCGAGTTCGAACTTGGCGGTCTCGCCGCTCGACTCGGAGGTCGTGGTGTTGCTCGCCATCCCGATTGCCTCGCTCGATCCCAGGGAATCGACCATGATCAGCCTCGGGTTGTGTCGCAGCAGGCCCTGCTTGGTCTCCTTCGACCACATGACGCCCGACGACACGATCACCCGCAGCGTCGAGACGTCCCAGCGGTCCGGTTCGGCATCGAGGGCCCGCAGGATCGGCTTCGCGAATGCGTCGCCAACGATCGAGGTCGAGTTGATCCCGTAGCGCTGCACGGTGTCGAGGAACTCCTCGGCGCTGAAGTGGCGGCCCTCCATCGTGGTGATCGAGCCGCCGACCATCAGGTTGCTGATCGCGTTGAACAGCCCGGTGCCGTGCATCAACGGAGCGGCCGGCATGTTGCGCGGGCCAGCCTTGACGATCCGATCGGCGACCGCGTCGAGATCCTGCTCGGGCGGCATCCGCTTCTTGTTGTTGGCGTCGAGCACGCCGAACAGGTCGTCCTGGCGCCACATCACGCCCTTCGGCATGCCCGTGGTGCCGCCGGTGTAGAGCAGCAGCAGGTGGTCGCCGCTGCGACCCCACGGCGCGACGACGTTCTCGTCGGTGCCAGCGGCCGCTGCATGTTCGTACGGTGTCGCCCAGTCCGGGCAGGGACCGGATCCGTCGTCGACCCACAGCCACGTTCGCACCCTGGGAACCCGATCGCGAATGTCGGCGCACTGATCGGCGAACGAGCCGTGGAAGACGACCGCGGTGGCATCGGCGTTGTCCCACAGGTACACGAGCTCGTCGGCCGCGTAGCGGTAGTTCGTGTTGACCACCGCGAGGCCGGCCTTGAACGACGCGAAGATCGACTCGAGGTACTCGGGGCTGTTGTACAGGTACTGCGCGACCTTGTCCTGTTCGGCTGAGTCGGGCCGGAGCAGCGCCGAGGCGATCCCGTTGGCGCGCCGGTTGAACTCCGACCACGTCGTGGCGCGGTGACCGTGCTGCTGGGCGAGCGCGTCGGGAATCTGTCGTGCGACCGTCTCCCACAGATCAGCGAGGTTCCAGCCGGAGTCGTTCATCGTCACGCGGTCGAAGGTAGCGGGTTCGCGCTCAGGCCGGAGGGCCCTGGCGGAGGCGGTCGTACGCGGCGGCGACGGGAGAGTGTTCAGCCATCGCCTCCCACATCGACTCGATCCACCACGTCGCCCCGGCGTCAGCGTAGGCCGCAGGGGAGTGCTCGGTCGTCGTCCCCTCGACCACGATGTCGACGGACTCGGAGGGCCGCGCGGCATCGAGCTGGGCGCGCAGGTCCGCGACCTCGTCGAGATGAGGTTGGCGGGCGCTGCCGTCGCCGTCGAGCACCTGCGGGATGACACCGTCCCAGCGCATCGCTCGTGCCATCGATCTGGGGCGTCCGAGCGCTCCGACGCACCAGATCGGAACCCGCGGCTGCTGCACTGTGTGTCCGATGGTCGGGAACTCGGTCGCGCTCACGGTGTAGTGGACGCCGTCGTAGCTGAACGGCTGGCCGGCCCACAGCCCGCACACGATGTCGAGCGTCTCGTCGAGCAGCTCGGCGCGAACACGGCGGTCGCACTCCTCTCCGAACGCCTCGAACCCCGAGTCGAGTGCGCCCAGGCCGACCGACAACGTCACTCGTCCCGCGGAGATCCGATCGACGGTCGCGACCTGGCTGGCGAGTTCCCATGGACGACGACGTGACGGCGGGGTCAGCAGCGTTCCGAGGCGGATCTTCGAGGTCCGCACGGCAGCGAGCCCGAGCGAGATCCAGGCGTCGACCCCCCACACCGGCTCCCACACGAACAGCCCGTCCCAGCCGACGTCCTCGGCCGCGGCAGCCAGATCGCCGACGTCCTCGGCGTCGCCCCACGGGACCACGAAGCCGAACTTCATCCCACCGACCGTAGACCGTGGTGCGAGCCCGTGCGCGCAGTCCCGTCGCCGCCGGACAGAATCAGGCGATGACCGACTCGATCATGCCCGACGACAAGGACTGGACCTGGGTGCTCGAGCGCCCGTGCCCCGAGTGTGGATTCGACTCCAGCGCGGTCGAGGCGGAGGCAGTCGGCGACCTGATCCGATCGAACGCGTCCTCGTGGGTGACGCTGCTCGGTGGCGACGACACCTCGGTACGCACCCGCCCCAGAGCTGATCGGTGGTCGAGCCTCGAGTACGGCGCCCATGTCCGCGACGTCTTCGTGCTGTACCTGGAGCGGCTGTCGATGATGCTCGAGGCCGACGATCCGCTCTTTCCGAACTGGGACCAGGACACGACTGCGATCACATCACGGTACGACCTGCAGCGCCCGGTCGTGGTCGCCGGCGAACTGCGAGCCGCGGCCGAGGCCCTCGCTGCTGCCTTCGACGCCGTCGAGGGTGCGCAGTGGCAGCGCCCAGGTCGGCGATCCGACGGAGCATCGTTCACCGTCGACTCGTTCGCCCGGTACCTGATCCACGATCCGGTCCACCATCTCTGGGATTGCGGAGTCGACGTACAGTCGCACCCATGACCAGTGCGCCCACGATCGTCGATGCGGCTCGTGGCCTCGCCGAGGTCATCGAGTCGAACGCCGACGACGGCGAACGCATCCGCCGGTTGCCGCTCGCAACGGTCAAGGCACTGCGCGATGCACAGTTGCTGCGAATGTGCGTTCCACAGGTGTACGGGGGACCGGAGGTCGACCCGATCACGCTGGTCCGTGCGATCGAAGCGGTGGCACGAAGCGATGGTGGAGCGGGATGGTGCACGATGATCGCCTCGACGACGTCGTCGATGGCGTCGTTGCTCCCCGAGGAGGCGGCTCGGGAGATCTACGGCGACGCGACCTCCATCACCGGTGGAGTGTTCGCGCCGAACGGCAAGGGAGCGTCGATCACGGTCGACGGTGTCCACGGGTTCTCGGTGTCGGGCCGTTGGGCATGGGGGAGCGGCACCCAACACTGCCACTGGGTACTCGGCGGCGCGCTCTGCGACGACGGCACCTTCCGGCTGTGCTGGTTCCCTCAGTCGGCGGTCACCTTCCACGACACCTGGTACACGACGGGGATGCGCGGGTCGGGATCGCTCGACTACTCGGTCAGCGAGGTGTTCGTGCCAGCTGTTCGCACGATCCAACCAGCGGTCACCCGTCCGGTGGTGCGCACGCCACTGTCGCAGTTCCCCAACTTCACGCTGCTTGCCGCCGGCGTGTCGGCCGTCGGCCTCGGCGTCGCTCGGCGGGCGCTCGACGAGCTGGTCGAATTGGCGCAGGGCAAGAAGCCCCAGTACTCCTCCAAGACGCTCGCTCACAGCGGCTTCACCCAGATCGAGCTGGCTCGGGCGGAGGCCAAGCTGCGCTCCGCCCGGGCGTTCCTGCTCGACGAGCTCGGATCCGCGTGGGATTCGGCGATCGCCGGTGACGAGGTCACGGTCGACGCGCGCACTG
>JBGSII010000100.1:0-9449 GCA_041742555.1 Ilumatobacteraceae bacterium | reverse complement strand
CCGACGCAGCGGGAACTCCCGCGGACGCGCCCGACGGCGGCGCCGACCCGCCGGCAGAGGTGACACTCGACGAGCAGGCGATCGCCCGGATGCGGTCCATCGCCCCCGACGACGAATCGTTCGGGCGATTGGTCACCTCGTTCCTCGACAACGGCGCCACGCTGCTCACCCAGCTGGCCGACGCCGCCGGTTCGAACCACATCGACGTGCTGCGCCGCAACGCCCACACCCTCAAGTCGAACGCCACCAGCTTCGGCGCCACCGCGTTGGCCGACCTCTGCGCCGAACTCGAATCCCAGGCGCGCCAGAACGCGGTGATCGACGCCGACCGGCAGGTCACGGCGATCGCCAGCGCGTTCGAGGGCGCCCGCCGAGCGCTCGACACGCGAGGATGAGCGCCGTGACGGAACCAGCCAACGAGCCAGCTCCCGCCACGGTCCTGATCGTCGACGACGACCCGCTCAACCGGGCGATGCTGTCGATGTCGCTCGGCTCGCTCGGCCATCAGGTGATCGAAGCCGGCAACGGCCTCGAAGGGATCGCCGCCCTCGGCGCCAACGACGTCGACGTCGTGATCACCGACATCGAGATGCCCGAGATGGACGGCTACGGCCTCCTCGAACACCGCGCCGGCGACGACCGGCTCAAGGCGATCCCCTTCATCGTGATCTCCGGCGTCGACGAGATGGCCTCGATCATCACGTGCATCAAGCTCGGCGCCGAGGACTACCTCCCCAAGCCCTTCGACCCGGTGCTCCTCCACGCCCGCCTCGGCGCCTGCCTCGACAAGAAGCGGATGACCGACGAACTCCAGCAGTGGAACGCGCTCCTCGCTCAACGCGTCGACGAGAAGGTCGCCGAGGTCGAGCGACTGAACAGCCTGCGCAGGTTCGTCAGCCCTCAGCTCGCCGAAGCGCTGGCTGCGGGCGGTGACGAAATCCTCGCCAGCCACCGCCGGGAGATCACCGCATTCTTCTGCGACCTGCGCGGGTTCACCGCGTTCTCCGAGACCGCGGAGCCCGAGGAGGTGATGGACGTCCTACGCGAGTTCCATCACGCAGTCGGCCCGATGATCTTCGACCACGACGGCACGATCGCCCAGTTCACCGGTGACGGCATGCTCGTGTTCTTCAACGATCCCGTTCGGCTCGACGATCCGGCATGGCAGTCCGTCCGCCTCGCCGTTGCGATGCGCGACCGCACCGCGGAGCTCTCCGCGCAGTGGAAGCGCCGGGGTCACGACCTTCAACTCGGGATCGGCATCGCCACCGGGTACGCCACGTGTGGCGAGATCGGCTTCGACGGGCGCACCGAGTACACGGCGATCGGCACCGTCGTGAACCTGTCGGCGCGGGTGTGTGCGATCGCGGCCGGCGGACAGATCCTCGTGACCAACAAGGTGTTCACCGCCGTCGACGACCGGGTCGAGTCGACCCCGATGGGCGACGTCGAGTTCAAGGGCCTCAGCCGTCCCGTGCCGATCCACGAGATCACCGCGCTCGCCTGACCTCGTCAGGTCTCGACCGACGGCGGAACGGGTTTGAGCACGGAGATGACGATGATCCCGAGCAGCGGGACGAGCATCCCGACGATGGCGAATCCCACCACGCTTCGGCCCTTCTTCTGCGCGATGGATCCACAGATGAACGAGGAGGCGACGGCGAAGACGAACCCGATGATCGCGATGGTCGTGTTGGACATGTGATGGGCCTTCCCTGGATTCCTGCCGCGCCGTGGGTTCGGACATCCGAACGACGCCAGCGTAGGTCGAGGAGTCCTCGAGCGAGCGCGACCGCGGCACATCCGGTTCTCGCCGTTGCGTCGCCCGCGTCGAGACCCCGAGCGCCAAAGGGGTCAGGTACGATCCTGTCGAGATGGCTGCCACCACCGAACTCGACCGCGCGGTCACCGAGCGCTTGGCCAAGCACGACCTGCGTTACACGACCGGACGTCGCCAGATCGTGTCGGGTCTGCGCCGCGCTGGTGGACCAGTCACGCTGCCGGAACTCCTGCAGATCCAGTCCGACCTCGCCCAGAGTTCGGCGTACCGGAACCTGTCGTTGATGGAGGAGGCCGGCGTGGTGCGTCGGCTGGTCCATCGTGGCGATCACGCTCACTACGAGCTCGCCGAGGAACTCACCGAGCACCACCACCACCTCATCTGCGAGTCGTGCGGCGTCGTGCTCGACGTAACGTTCACCGCGGCCACCGAGCGCAGCCTCGACAAGGCGTTCGAGAGTGTCGCCGAAGCGCAGGGGTTCGTCCCGCGTCATCACGTCATCGACGTGTACGGGCGCTGCGAGCGCTGCGCCGCCTGACGCTCGGCTGGAAAGCGATCGGCACCCTCAGGGGTGATCGTGATGCAGGTGCTCGTGATCCTCGTGATGGATGCCGTCGTCGATCGCGACCGTGTGCCCACCGAGATCGAGCACCCGGGAG
The DNA here is from genome assembly GCA_041742555.1 of Ilumatobacteraceae bacterium. Lineage (GTDB taxonomy): Bacteria > Actinomycetota > Acidimicrobiia > Acidimicrobiales > Ilumatobacteraceae > Sva-07. The sequence goes on along the minus strand of JBGSII010000100.1, from coordinate 7,010 downwards.
CCGTACGCCTCGCGCAGACACTCCGGCCGCAGCGCCACCTCGGGCGGTCCGGCAGCGACGACGCGCCCGTTCAGCAACACCACGAAATCGGCCTGGCGGGCGTCGTCGAGGTCGTGGGTGGCAACGAGGACGAACCGCCCGGCAGCGCGCTCCTGTTCGATCACGGTTCGGATGGCTTCTGCTGAGACCATGTCGAGACCGGCCATCGGTTCGTCCAGCAACAGCACGTCGGCCTCCTGCGCCAGGCCCTGCGCGACGAACACACGTTGGCGTTGACCGCCCGACATGTCGGCGAGGTGCCGGCGACCCAGGTTGGTCACGTCGAGTCGATCCGTTGCCCGGGTGACGGCGTCACGGTCGCGACGGCGCATCGGGCGGAAGCCTCCGAGCGTGGCCGCCCGAGCCAGGCCGACGACCTCGTCAGCGGTGACCAGCAGATGCTCGGACGCGTGTTGTGCCTGCAGCACGTAGGCGATGTCGCGCCGCCCCTGGTGCGGCGCTTGGCCGCCAACGGTCACCACGCCCTTGCCGGCCGAGAGAAGGCCCGCGATGACATGGAGCAGCGTGGACTTCCCCGAACCATTCGGGCCGACAACGGCGGTGACGCCACGTGGGATCTCCAGCGAACCGACGGTGAGCACCGGGGCGTGGCCACGTTCGACGACCACATCGCGGAGCGCGATCGTGTCGTCGGCCCCGCGGTCAGCGGTCGGAATGGTTGTCAATACTGCGTCGATGCTCGTAGCTTAGTCGTATGAGAAGGATTCTCAGTCCAATTCAGATCGTGGCCGTCTGCTCGCTCGGGATCCTGGCGGTGGCCTGCGGCTCGGACGACACCGGGTCAGAGCCAGACACGAGCGGTACGTCCGCTGCCTCCGACGGCGAACTGCCCAAGATCGTCGTGACCACGAACATCCTCGGCGACATCGTGACCCAGACCGTCGGTGACCTGGCCGAGGTCGAGGTGATCATGCCCGTCGGTTCCGACCCACACGACTTCGCACCGTCGGCGAAGCAAGCCGAGTCGATGGAGAACGCCGACCTGCTCGTCGTCAACGGCGCCGGGTTCGAAGAGGGCATGATCGACATCATCGAGCAGGTCGAGTCCTCCGGAACGATCGTGTTCGAGTTCACCGACCACGTCGAGCTCCTCGAATTCGACGGCGACCACTCCGACGAGGAGGGCCATTCCGACGAGGAAACCCATTCCGACGAAGAGGCAGCGCCTGGCAGCACCGAGGAAGCCCACTCCGACGAGGAGAAGGAACACTCCGAGGACGAGGAGGACCATGACCAGTCCGGCGACGACCCCCACATCTGGACGGATCCGTCGCGCATGGTCAGCGCCGTCGAGGTATTCGGCATCGAGTTGAGCGAGCTCGACGGCATCGACGCTGCGGCGGCCGAGACCCAGGTCCAGGCCTACGTCGACGAACTCCTCGCGCTGGACGCGGCGATGGAGGCGACGTTGTCGGTCGTGCCTGCGGAGAACCGAGTGCTCGTCACCAATCACGAGGTGTTCGGCTACTTCGCCGATCGTTTCGACTTCGAGGTGGTGGGTGCGGTGATCCCGTCGCTGACCACCAGCGCTGAGCCCTCCACCGCCGAGGTCGAGGCGCTCGTCGAGCTGATCGAGCAGGAGCAGATCCCTGCGATCTTCGCCGACACCAGCGGTTCGACCCAGCTCGCCGAGGCGATCGCCGAGTCCGCCGGCGACGAGGTCGCCGTGGTGGTGTTGTACAGCGAGAGCCTCGGCGAGCCCGGCTCCGAGGCCGACACCTACATCGGCATGATGTCCACGAACGCCACGCTGATCGCCGACGCACTCGCACCGGCCTGAGGCCTGGCACACTCGCGTCTCGTGTGGAACTTCTTCGCCGACGCGTTCGCGTCCGACATCACGCAGCGAGCGCTGATCGGGGGGCTGATCGCGGCGTCGATCACCTCGCTGATCGGCACCTGGGTGGTCGTCCGCGGCCTCGCGTTCTTCGGTGACGCCGTCGCACACGGCGTGCTCCCCGGGATTGCGCTCGCCGTGATCTGGGGGTTCAACCTCACGCTCGGCGCGATGATCAGCGCGGTGGTCATGGTGTTCGGGATCAACCTCGTCCACCGCACCACCCGGCTGAGCGACGACACCGGCATCGGCCTGCTGTTTGTCGGCATGCTCGCACTCGGCGTGGTGATCATCAGCCGCGCCGACACGTTCGCCGGCGACCTGACCGGGTTCCTCTTCGGCGACGTGCTCGGCGTACGCGACTCCGAGATCCAACTCGGGCTCGCCGCGCTCGCGATCACGATCGTCGGCGTCGTGCTCGGCCATCGATCGTTCCTCGCGCTCGCGGTCAATCGAGACAAGGCCGAGACCCTGGGCTTGCGGCCAGGACTTGCACACGCGGTGATGCTGACGCTGCTGGCGTTGTCGGTCGTGTCGAGCTTCCGCGTCGTCGGCACGCTGCTGGTGTTCGGTCTGATGGTGGCCCCACCGGCCACCGCCGTGCTGCTCGTACGCCGGATTCCCGTCGCGATGGTCGTCGCCGTCGGATTCGGCTGGTTGTCGGTCGTCCTCGGCCTGGCGATCAGCTACCACGCCGACACCGCCGCGTCGGCGACGATGGCGGGCATCGCAGTGGCGCAGTTCTTCGTGGTGCTCACCCTGACGGAGCTCCGCGCTGCCGTCGGACGCCGACGCCAGCTCGCCGCTCCCTGACGCCGGCGGCGACTTGCGCCTTCGGGCGCGGCGTCAGGCTCCGAGGTCGCCGCGGAGGAAGTGCGCTCGGCAGAGGAGCTCGTAGCGAACTGCGTCGCCGAACAATGGCGCTTCGCTCGGGCTGGTGTCGCCCACGACGATCGTGTCGCCCTCGTAGACCACGTCGCCGTTCACGACGCGAGCGTTGTGGGTCGCACGAGCACCACACCAGCAGCGCGCCTCCACCTGCAGCGGCGTGTGTTCGTCGGCGATCTCGAGCATGCGCGCCGTGCCCTCGAACAGGCGGCCACGGAAGTCGGTGAGCAGGCCGAAGGCGTAGACGTCGACGTCGAGTTCGTCGACCACCCTGGCGAGCTGGTCGCACTGGGCCGGCGTGTAGAACTGGACCTCGTCGCAGATCATGTAGTGGATCGGCCAGTAGCGAATCGCGAGCGCGTGAAGGTCGAGGTCAGGAGCGACCTCGATCGCCGGAGCAGCGACTCCGAGTCGGCTCGTGACCTGGCGGCCCTCGCGGTCGAGCGTCGTCAGCAGCAGCCCGTACAGCTCGCGGTTGGACAAGTTGTGGTGGATCTGGAGCGCCACGGTGCTCTTTCCCGAGCCCATGGTGCCGAAGCTGAATCGAAGCGACGCCATGTGAGCGACCGACGCTACCCGCCGGACGTCGTCGGCGGCGCAGACGGGTCGGTCGCGAACGGGTCGAACGATGGATCGACCACGGCCGGCCCGTTGATCCCGCCGACCGGAGGCGGTTCTTCCTCGTTCCCGTCAGAACCCGAACACCCCACCAAGGCCAACACCCCGACCAGGGCGACCACCGCTGCGCGCACCACACCGCGACTCTACGAGACTGATTGCAGCAGGGGTCTGACCCCTGCTGCAATCTGGCCGGGACGATGGTCACTTTCGGCGCGCCGTGCCGCTCGGGACCGGCCTCGGGCACTACGGTGAGCCCTCGACAGGCCCGGCAACGGAGCCGGGGCGCTGACACTCCCGGGGGAGACAACATGACGGACACGATCGACCGGCCGGCGGCCGACGACGACCACGTCCTCGACCACTTGATCATTCGGTTCGCCGGTGACTCCGGCGACGGGATGCAGCTCACCGGTGATCGATTCACCTCGGTGAGCGCGTCGTTCGGCAACGACCTGTCGACGCTTCCCGACTTCCCCGCCGAGATCCGCGCGCCGGCCGGCACCGTCAACGGGGTGTCGGCCTTCCAGGTCAACATCGCCGACCACAAGATCACCACGCCAGGCGACGAGCCCAACGTGCTGGTGGCGATGAACCCGGCCGCGCTGATGGCCGACCTGCACCGCCTCGAGCCTGGTGGCACGGTGATCGTGAACGAGGACGCCTTCGAGGAACGCAACCTCGACAAGGCCGGCTACACGGTCAATCCGCTCGACGACGACACCCTCGCGAACTACCGCGTGCTGCGCGTGCCGATGACCAGCTTGACCAAGGAGATCTGCGCCCCACTCGGCGTGAAGCCGCGCGACGCGGAGCGGTCGAAGAACTTCTTTGCGCTCGGCCTCGTGTCGTTCATGTACACCCGCCCCGTCGACCCCACGCTCGACTGGATCGCCGAGAAGTTCGGCAGCAACGAGCTGGTCCAGGCGGCGAACAAGGCATCGTTCCTGGCTGGGTTCAACTTCGGCGAGACCACCGAGGCGGTCGGCGATCGCTACGAGGTCAAGCCGGCGAAGCTGCCGCCCGGCGAGTACACCAGCATCACCGGCAACACCGCCCTCGCCTGGGGCATCGTCGCTGCCGGGCAGCTCGCCAAGCTCCCGATCACCCTCGGGTCGTACCCGATCACGCCGGCCTCGGACATCCTGCACGAACTGTCGAAGCACAAGCACTTCGGCATCCGCACCGTGCAGGCCGAGGACGAGATCGCCGCCATCGGTGTCGCGCTCGGAGCGGCGTTCGCCGGCCACCTCGGCGTCACCACCACCAGCGGCCCCGGCGTGGCGCTCAAGAGCGAGACCACGTCGCTCGCCGTGTCGATCGAGTTGCCGCTGCTCCTCGTCGACATCCAGCGTGGTGGGCCCTCGACCGGGCTGCCCACCAAGACCGAGGCGTCCGATCTGAACATCGCCCTCTACGGACGCCACGGCGAGGCGCCGCTGCCGGTCATCGCCGCGTACACCCCGGCGCAGTGCTTCCACGCAGCGATCGAAGCGATTCGCATCGCGCTCAAGTTCCGCACGCCGGTGATCCTGCTGTCCGACGGCTATCTCGCCAACGGCTCCGAGCCGTGGAACCTCCCGTCGATCGACTCGCTGCCCGACATCTCGGTGCCGTTCACGACCGCGCCGAACCACGTCGACGACGACGGCACCGAGGTGTTCTGGCCGTACCTCCGCGACGAGACCACGCTGGCACGGCCCTGGGCGATCCCGGGGACGCCCGGATTGATGCACAGGGTCGGCGGCCTCGAGAAGCAAGACGGGTCGGGCAACATCGACTACACGCCCGAGAATCACGAGCGCATGGTGCACCTGCGCGCCGACAAGATCGCCGCCATCGCGGCCGACATCCCGCCGACGGAGATCAACGGCGACGACGACGCCGACGTCCTGGTGCTCGGGTGGGGTTCGACGTGGGCAGCGATCGACGCCGCCATTCAGCGCAGCCGTCGTGCCGGCAAACGTGTTGCGTCGGCGCACATCATGCACCTCAACCCGCTGCCACCCGATCTCGGCGACATCCTCAAACGCTTCCAGCGGGTCATCGTGCCCGAGCTCAACATGGGTCAGCTCACTGCCTTGATCCGCAGCAAGTACCTCGTCGACGCCCGATGCCTGAGCAAGGTGCAGGGCATGCCCTTCAAGTCCCGCGAGATCGAAGCCGCCATCGACGGGGCGCTCGCCTCGATCGCCACCTCGAACGGAGCCCCGTCATGAGCACCGCCCAAGTCGCCGTCACGACGAAGAAGGACTGGACCAGCGACCAGGAGGTCCGCTGGTGTCCCGGTTGCGGTGACTACGGCATCCTGCTCGCGGTCCAGACGTTGATGCCGGAGCTCGGCATCGCCCCCGAGAACACCGTGTTCATCTCGGGCATCGGCTGCTCCAGCCGGTTCCCGTACTACATGAACACCTACGGGATGCACTCGATCCACGGACGGGCTCCGGCGATCGCGACCGGTGTCGCCGTTGCGCGGCCTGACCTCGACGTCTGGGTGATCACGGGGGATGGCGACGGCCTGTCGATCGGTGGCAACCACCTCATCCACGCGCTGCGCCGCAACGTGAACCTCAACATCCTGCTGTTCAACAACCGGATCTACGGGCTCACCAAGGGGCAGTTCTCCCCCACGTCGCCCGTCGGCAAGGTCACCAAGTCGACGCCGATGGGCTCGATCGACCCTCCGTTCAACCCGCTTGCCGTCGCGCTGGGCGCCGAGGCGAGCTTCGTCGCCCGCACCCACGACCTCGACCGCCAGCACATGATCGAGACGTTCCGAGCAGCGCACGCGCACCACGGCGCGTCATTCGTCGAGATCTACCAGAACTGCAACGTCTTCAACGACGGCCAGTTCGACGAGGTCACGAAGAAGCAAGCTCGTGACGAGATGATGATCAACCTCGTCCACGGCGAGCCCGTCACGTTCGGCGCCGAACAGCAGCGTGCCGTCGCCATGGGGGTCGACGGCCAGCTCCGCCTCGTCGAACGCGCCGAGGTCTCCGACGCCGAGATCCTGATCCACGACGCACACCGTGACGATCCGTCGCTGGCGTTCGCGCTCGCCCGGTTGAGCCACGACGACCACTCGCCGACACCGTTCGGCGTGTTCCGCGACATCCAGCGGCCCGAGTACAGCCACGCGGTCGCCGATCAGGTGATGGCCGCCAGCGAGCGCAAGGGTCCCGGCGACCTCGAGGCGCTCCTCCGCTCCAACGGCACCTGGACCGTCGACTGACCGGTGTTACATCTGGGGTCTGACCCCAGATGTAACGTTCGTCCCGGAGCGCGGGTCGAAGGCGACGTGATGGTCGATGCGCAGGCGCACACGATCGCCCGGTGAGGGTGACTCCCCCGTCGGCGCCATTGCGGCGACTCGCTGGCCGGCGACGAGGCACTCGTACCGGCCGGGATGCAGGACGGCCGCGCGTTCGACGGTGGCGGGGATCGAACCGGTGTCGGCGATCACGACCTCCTCGGGTCGCACGGCGACCGTCACCTCCGCCCCGACATACGCCGCCAGCGCAGGCGTCCACGCCCGCAGACGAACCGACTCCCCGGTCCCGGAGTCGTCGGCGACCAGCCAGTAGCCGGCGCTGTCGGCGAC
>JBGSII010000099.1:0-1600 GCA_041742555.1 Ilumatobacteraceae bacterium | reverse complement strand
CCCCCGGTCACGCTCACGGCCCACTACCTCCGGCCCGCGGCGGCGGGTCCGTGCGAGATCGAGGTGGCAGCCGTGCGAGCGGGACGACGATTCGCCACGGCCACCGCATCGCTCACGATGGAGTCCGGTCAGATCCTGCAGCTGCTCGGCACGTTCGGTGACCAGCAGTCGGGTGGGCCGTCGTTGGCGATCGAGCCGCCGGTGGAGCTGCCCGACTATGACGACTGTGAACTTCCGCCCTCGCCGTCCGATGGTCCCCGACCGGAGATCCACAGTCGACTCGCGGTGCGGATCCGACCGGGCGACGAGGGGTTCCGCAGCGGCAACCCGACAGGTCACCCCGAGATCCGGGGATGGTTCGCGTTCGCCGACGCCGAACCCATCGACGCCATCGGCCTGCTGCTCGTCGCCGACGCGTTCCCTCCACCGGTGTTCAACACCGAGCTCCCAGTGGGATGGGTGCCGACGGTCGAGCTCACCGTCCACGTCCGCGGCGTCCCGGCGCCCGGCCCGCTGCGATGCCGCTTCCGATCGCGATTCGTGCACGACGGCCTGCTCGACGAGGACGGCGAGATCTGGGACTCCACCGGCACACTCGTCGCCCAGAGCCGCCAGCTTGCGCTCCTGCCGCGCCCGCCGGCCTGAACCGTTCAGCGGTGACGGCGACCCGGGTCGCGCGACCCGGCGATCGCGACGCCGGCGGCGAAACTGACGCCCGCGATCCCGATCGTGCCGACCGACGCTGCGGTTCGGCGTACGACCGACTTGGTCTGTTCGCTGAAGATCACGATCGGCCAGCCGTGGCGCCGCGCGTGACGCTCGAGTCTGGCGTCGGGGTTCACTGCGACCGGGTGGCCGACCGCTTCGAGCATCGGCAGGTCGCTCGCCGAGTCGCTGTACGCGTAGCACTGGTCGAGTTCGTAGCCGTTCCAGTTGGCGATCTCGACCATCGCTTCGACCTTGCCCGGCCCGTAGCAGAACGGCCCGTCGAGTTCGCCCGTGTAGCGGCCGTCGACGACGTGGCTGCGCGTGCCGATCCCCGAGGTCATGCCGAGTGAGTGCGCGAGGGGCTCGACGATCTCCTGAGGAGCCGCCGACACGATGTAGGTGTCGCGACCCGCGTGGCGATGGCGGTCGAGCAGGCGACGCGCCTCGGGTCGGAGCCGGGCGAGCAACCGTGGCAGCACTTCCACGTTGAGGGCCTGGAGGTCGCGCTGACGCATGCCGGTGACCGCTTTGAGGACCCGTTCCCGCACGGCTTCGGTGGTGTCGTCGCTGGCACCGAACAGCTTGAACGTGACCGCGCCCGCAGCGTCGCGGACGAACTCGACGTTCGGGATGATCCCGGCCTTGCGGGCTTGCAGCGCCAGCGTGAAGGCCGACGAACCCGAGATCAGCGTGCGGTCGAGGTCGAAGAACGCAGCGCTCGGCCCCGACCCGGCGACGCTCATGAACTCACTCATGTGGTCCAGTCTGCCGGTCGAGTGCGATGGCGAGCGCGTACACCTCCCGTTTCGGGCGCCCGATGTCTCTCGCCACGGTCGCGGCGGCGTCGCGGGTCGAGGACCCGGCGGAGAGCTCGATGCGCAGGGCATCGCGG
>JBGSII010000098.1:0-4114 GCA_041742555.1 Ilumatobacteraceae bacterium | reverse complement strand
CGCCCGGGCCGGGAAGGCCGCACGACCGCAGTCGATGCCGGTTCGGGCCCGTCGTGTCGTGGTCCTGCGGCGACAGATTGACGACGGCTCCCGTGGTCTCGGTGAGCCCGTAGGCCTGCCAGAACTTGCAGGGCTTGAACATCTCGACACACTTCGCGAGGACGTCCTCGCTGATCGGCGACGCGCCGTACACCACGATCCGCAGGCTCGAGTAGTCCGCGTCGGCGACGCCGGGGACCATCAGCATGAAGGCCAACACGGCGGGAACGATGAAGGCGTGGGTGATGCGCTGCTCCTCGATCGTGCGGATCAGGGCGGCGGGATCGAGTTCACGGAAGATCACCGACGTCGCGCCTTCGTACATCCCGGCGATCGCCCAGCCGCCACCGCCGATGTGGAACAGCGGCATCGCGATCAGATTGACCGAGTCGGGGCCGAGTTCCCACATGTCCTTGGCCAGCGGGAGCAGGCTGAAGAAGTTGTCGTTCGTGAGCATCACGCCCTTCGGGCGCCCGGTCGTGCCGGATGAATAGAGCTGGAACGCGACGTCGTCGTTCGCCGAGGCCGAACCCGGATCGTGAGCGGGGAACGAGGCCACCCAGTCCTCGTAGCTCTCGTAGCCGTCGTGACCGCCGATCACCAGGATCCGCGTGACCGTCGTGAGGTTGTCGCGGATCGCGTCGACGACCGGCACGAAGTCCGGGCCGACCACCAGCACCTTCGCGTCGGCGTCATTCACGATGTACTCGACCTCGGGTGGGGCGAGACGCCAGTTGACGTCGACGCACACCGCGTTGAGCAGCGCTGCCCCGAAGAACACCTCGAAGTGCTCGATGCCGTTCTTGTCGATGAACGCAACCCGATCCTGTGAACCGACGCCGTCGGCGGCGAGACCCTGCGCGACCTGCGCCGACCGAGCGGCCAGCTCGGCCCAGCTGAGTGTGCGTTCGTCCTGGATCAACGCGGGTCGATCGGCACGATCGACCCCGTGGACGCGAATGATGTCAGCCAGGCTCTCGATGTTCCCCATGCGGCCAGAAGGTAGTCCTTCGGGCGGCACGGCGGTTCATGCAGGTCGCACCGTGTAGCCCAGCCGGAACGACTGGACCGCCCGGGCGAAGATGTTCGCCTCGACCACAGGTTCCTCGACGACGCGCAGGTCGGTGACACGAGCACTGAGCTGGCCGAACACCGCAGCGAGCGAGGCGCGCGCGACGTGCGTGCCGATGCACAGGTGGGTCCCGAACCCGAACGCGACGTGCGGGTTCGGGTCGCGGCGGACATCGAACGTGAACGGGTCGTCGAACACCGACTCGTCCCGGTTCGCCGACGGGTACAGCAGGATGATCCGATCGCCCCGCTCGACGCGCTGTTCACCGATGTGGTCGTCGGCGGCGGCGCGGCGGAAGAAGTTGTTGAGCGGCGTCACCCACCGCAGCACCTCCTCGACCGCACCGGGGACGCGGTCCGCATCGGCTCCGATGGCCTCCCACTGCTCGGGGTGCTGGGCGAAGGCGTGGAGGCCGTGACTGATCGCCGTGCGCGTCGTCTCGGCGCCACCCGCGATGAACAGGCCGACCTCGTGGACGATCGTGGCGGGCGGGAGCGGGGCACCATCGATCGTGGAGTGGAGCCAGACGCTGATCAGGTCGTCGGCGGGCTCGGCCAGCTTCCTCGGAGCGATCTCGCCGAGCACGCCGACGAACTCCATGTTGGCGGCGAAGAAGTCGCGGAACACCTCGCCGTCGCGATCGCGCATGTCGGTACGCATCAAGCGCTCGGACCACGACTTGATCTGGGGCCACATCTCCTCGGGGAATCCGAGGATGCGCGCGGTGAACCGAGCGGGGAGCTGGCCGGCGAGTGCGTCGATCACGTCCATCTCGTCGCCCGCAGCGAGCGCATCGTCGATCAGCTGGGTCACCAGCGTCTCGATCTCCGCCTGGCGCTGGGCGACCGACCGGCCGGTCAGCTTCGGCTGCACGAGCATCCGCTGCTGACGGTGTCGGGGATCGTCCTGAGCGATCATGTTGATCTCCTCCGGCGACCACAGTGCCCGGTACCCCTGGCCGGAGAGGAACACCGTCGAACGCCGCTCGACGTCCATCAGATCCGCGTGACGCGTCACCGCCCACAGACCGTTTCGATCGTCGCGGTACACCGGTTCGTTGGCCCGCATCCACGCCCACACGTCATGCGGGTTTCGTTGATAGAGCGACGGATCCAGGAGGTCGACGGTGAGGCGATCGGACTCGACGGACGTCATGTGCACATCGTCGCAGACCTGTCTTTTCGGACCCGACCCCGACGGACACCCTGTCTTTTCGGACCCGACCCCGAAAGACAGGGTCAATCGCGGCGGCGGTTGCCGAAGGTGTTCCAGTGGGTGACGGCGCGCGCGGGTTTGCGGGGCGCAACGCCGAACCTGCCCGCCGGGCGACCCATCGGAATGCACGCCGCGATCTCGTAGCGGGGGCTCCCGTCGTCGTTGGCCGGCACGCCGAGCACCTCGAGCGTTTCGGCGGCGTGGATCCGGATCACCGTCGTGAGCGACGTGCCGATCCCGAGCGCACGCGCCGCGACGCAGAAGTTCTGCACCGCTGGGTACACGCTGGCGTCGAGTCGGCCGATGTCCATCGGGCCCTCGTCGTCGGACGGCGTCCACGGGATGATCGGCTGCAGGAAGAACACGATCGCCGGCGCGTCCTGGACATGATCGGCCAGGTGCCTGCTCGCCGTGCGCGTCTTGCGCCACGACTCGGCCTGGGCGTCGTCATGAAAGGCACTCGCGTCGGGGAGCGACTTCTCGTACCGGTCGAACGACGAGCGGTAGAGCTCGGCGACCTCGGCCTTCTTCTCCGGGTCGGTCACCACGACGTACTGCTGCGGCTGGACGTTGCCACCGCTCGGCGCCTGCTGAGCCGCGCGCAGGCAGATCGCGATCTCCTCGTCGGTCACCGGTTCGTCGCTGAATCGGCGGATCGCCCTGGTGGTCATCAGCGCCTCGATCGCATCCATCGCGGCGACCGTACCCGCCAGCGCAACCGCCCGTTCGACGTTTGCGCTCAGAAGCGGATGGACCGTCCCATCCAGATCCGCACGCAAACGGGAGATTGTGGGCTCATCGTCCCTCGAATCTCGGTGTGCGTTTCTCGACGAAGGCGTCGACGGCCTCGGCATGGTCGGCGGAGTGGAAGCAACTCATCTCGAGCGCCATCGACACGTCGAAGCTGGTCAAGAGCGCCTGCTTGATCTGTGCGTTCACCGCGACCTTGGTGCCCTGCACGGCGAGCGGCGCCTGCGCGGCGATCCAGTTCGCCCATCGCAACGCTGCCGCAGGCACCTCGTCGACCGGGCACACCTCGGACGCAACCCCCATCGCCAGTGCGGCCTCCGCGGTCAGCGGCTCGCCGAGCATCAGGTGACGCTTCGCCGCGAGCGGCCCCAACACCAGCGGCCAGATCGCAGCGCCACCGTCGCCCGCCACCAACCCGACCTGCACGTGCGGGTCGATGATCGAGGCGGTGTCGGCCATGACGATCACATCGCACAGCAGCGCGACCGACGCGCCGAGACCGACGGCCGGGCCGTTGAGCGCGCACACGATCGGCACCTCGACATCGAGCAGGTTCCAGATCAGCTGCTTGCCTTCTCGACGGAGCGCATCGAGGCGATCGGGCCGGCGCAACTCGGGAAACCACGCCATGTCCCCACCGGCGGAGAATGCTCTCCCCGACCCGGTCAGCACGATCGCCCGTGCCTGCCGCTCGGCGGCGAGTTCCCGGAACAGCTCCCACAGATCGTGATGGAGCCGCTCGTCGACGGCGTTCATCACCGAGTCGGGATGGTCGATCGTGACGATCAGGAGGTCGCCGTCGCGCTCGGTGCGGATCGTGTCCATCAGCCCTCCGGTCAGAACATCGAGGTGTCGACATCGAGACCGAGCAGCAGTCTGCCGATCGTCTCGTTGAGCTTCGGCGCGGTCTGGATGTGCTGGGTGACGACGTGGGCATCGCGCAGGCACCGGCCGAGCCGGCTGGTGTCGTACACCGCGGTGCCACCAGCGAGCGTGAACGCCACGTCGGCCACCTCTGCGCCAACACTCGCCGCGTGC
>JBGSII010000097.1:0-5949 GCA_041742555.1 Ilumatobacteraceae bacterium | reverse complement strand
CTGGCCAGCGCTGCCCGAGAGCTACGAGCACCTGCTCCACGAGGTCGTCGACGCAGGGCTGGCCCCAGCCCGATTCTGGATGCCGATGACCGACCCGGATGCCTCAGCCGTGTTGGCCGAACCGCGGCTCGAGCGGGCGATCGGTGTGGTCTACCGACCGCAGACCGAGCGCGCCAGCCACTACTTCCCGGCCCGGCTCGACCGCCAGTTCGACGTCGTGGTCCACATCGACCGGACCACGGCGCTGCAGCCGCTCGACGACATCGCCGCCTGGGACCCGCTCGAACCGCCCGAGACGTATCCGACCGGAATCTGACGACTCCCGAGGCTGGCGGAGCATCGCCGGCAGCATCGGGATCGGCGGCAGCGAGGCCCATGGGTTCGGTCAAGCGTTCGCCGCTCGAACCTGCGGGATCACCTGCTCGGCGAACAGCCGCATCGTCTGGGTGTCGGGGTAGTCGGAACACCACGGGTAGAAGCCGGTGCAGCCGAGGTCGACGTAGGTCTGGATCTTCTCGGCAACCTGTTCGGGTGTACCGACCAGATTGCCGGCGCGCCACGACTCGTACGGTTCCCCGTAGAAGCTGCGGGTGCCACCGTCGATGATCTCCTGGTCGTCCTCACGGATGAAGATCTCCGGCGACCAGGTCTTCTGGATCTCGTCGTAGTCGCGCCCGACGTCGGCACAGTGGCCGCGCAGGACGTCAGCCTTGTGGCGCCACTCGTCGGGTTTGCCGCCGAAGTTCGAGGCGTCCGCGAGCCGGGCGACGACGCGCAGGGTCAGCTGCTCGCCACCGCCACCGATCAACACCTGCGGGCGCGGCGACTGGACCGGCTTCGGGTCGCACTGGGCCCCCTCGAGCTGGAAGTACCGGCCGTCGTACGACACGTCCTGCTGGGACCACATGGCGGTGACGATCTCCACCGTCTCGCGCAGCACCCTGATGCGGTCGGCGGGCGGGTTGAACTCGTAGCCGTAGCCCTTGAACTCGTGTTCGTACCAGCCGGCGCCAATTCCCCAGATCAGCCGACCTGCGGACATCACGTCGATGTTGGAGGTGATCTTGGCGAGCAACGACGGTTCGCGGTACGGGGCGCATCCCACCATCTGGCCGAGCTTGATGCGACTCGTGCGCTGCGAGATCGCCGCCATGGTCGTCCAACACTCGAACATCGCCTCGTGTGCCGGGCGCGGCACGTTGTGGAAGTGGTCGTACACCCACAGCGAGTCGAAGCCGAGATCCTCGGCGAGCGTGGCGATCTCGACCGCCTTCGCCCACTTGGCGACCGGGTCGGCGATCGACGACAGCTCCATCTTCCAACCCTGGGGAACGAACACACCGAACTGCAGATTGGTCATGGCGCGATGTTCTCACGGTCGAACGCGACGGCTGTTGTCGGATCAGGTCGGGACCTCCGGCTCTGGTCCTGGAACCCGATCGGCGCCACGGTCGAAGAAGACATCAACCACGCCCAGGAGGTCGACAACCATGGTGTTCGAAGAGACGGTGGTCCTGACCGCGCCGTTCGACGACGTGCTCGCCGCCACGAAGGCAGCACTCGCCGCGCACGGGTTCGGCGTGCTCACCGAGATCGACATGCAACAGACGTTGAAGGCGAAGGTCGGTACCGAGCTCGGCCGCTACGTCATCCTCGGCGCCTGCAACCCCTCTCTGGCCAGCCAGGCGCTCGCCGTCGAGCCCCAGGTCGGGGTCCTGCTGCCGTGCAACGTCGTCGTGCACGAGGTCGACGGCACGGTGCACGTCGACGCGTTGGACCCGGGTCTGATGGTGTCGATGACGAGCCGGGACGAGCTGGCACCGATCGCCGCGGTCGCACGGGAGCTGATCAGCGACGCGCTCGCTGCGCTCGTCAGGAGTTGACGAGCCGGGCGAGCTTCGGAAGCAGACACGGCCGACCCGAACAGGCATCCCACGTCGCCAGCCCACCGCTGAGTTCGCGTTGGCCGGCCAGTTCGGTCAACTCCCGGGCCAGACGGAGCTGCGCGACGAGTTCCTCGGGGCTGTAGCCGTTCCACTGGCGCGGATCGTTCGCCTCGTCGTCGCTCAAGGCGGCGCCATCGGAGCAATTCCAACCATCGTCGTTCGCCGTCCGGGTCCTGATGATCTTGACGCCGCCGAACGGGCTGACCATCACCATCCCCGAACGCAGCCCGGATTGTAGATCCACCACGGAGGGGTCATCGGCGCGGCCAGCGTCCGGCTTGAGCGGTCAATCCCGCGCCGACCGGTCTCAGCCACCACGTTTGCGCGCAGATTCGGATGGAACGCATCATCCGAATCCGCACACAAACGGTTGGTGAGGGCGGTTGGAGTAATGTCCGGCGCGTGGTCGATCCTCGGCTGATTCCCGAACGCGCGACTCGTCGATGACCCCAACGGACGGGTCGCTGTCGAGCAACGCTTCCGACGACGCCACCGATGTGGTGACCGCGATGGCCAGCCGGATCAAGCGCGGGCTCCGCCTGTTCTCCAGCGTCGGCGACCAACCCCGGGCACGACGCGCAACCGACGTCGTGCTGCTGAGCATCTCCTTCGTCGGCATCGTGCTCGTCGGACTCGTTGCGGTCCCGGAACCGGGGTTCTCGCGGGCGATCACCACCTTTTTTCGCGCCGTTCCCGATGCGCTGACCGGAACCTGGCAGATCCTGGCGGACCTCCCCGCGATCTGGGCCCTCGCCGTGCTCGTCGCGGCGTTCGCGAGCGGGCGGCCGAAGATCGGGCGCGACATGTTGCTGGCGATCGCCGTCGGAGTGGTCATGTGGCTCCTGCTCGGACGTGTGGTCGTCGGCGAGTGGCCCGAACTCAGCACATGGCTCGACGACGTCGCCCCACCACCTGTGTTCCCGCCAGCCCGACTCGGAATCCCGGCCGCGCTGGTGATCACGGCGTCACCCCATCTCGTGCGCCCTGCGCGGCGCTTCGGTTACGTCGTGCTCGCCGTCGGTTCGATCGGGATCGTCGCCCTCGGGGCATCGTCGTCGTTGGGGGTCGCAGCGGCACTGCTGTCCGCCGCAGGGGCCGCGGCGATCGTGCACCTCATCGTCGGATCGAGCGCGGGCCGCTCCAGCCTCGACGACGTCCGGTACGCACTGGCCGACATGAAGGTCGACGTCACCGAGCTCGGCGCTGCCGCCCGTCAGGACGCAGGCCACTTCGCGGTGGCCGCGCGGGGAGCCGACGGGAGCGAGCTGATCGTCAAGCTGTACGGACGCGACGCTCACGACGCGGCACTCGTATCGACGGTGTGGCGCACGATCTGGCTGCGACGAGCCGGTTCACCGGTTGGATTCGGTCGGCTCCGCCAGGTCGAACACGAGGCGTTGATGACGCTGCTGGCAGCACAGGGCGGCATCGCGACCGACTCGGTGGTGACCGCCGGGGCCACCGCAACCGACGACGCCTTGTTGGTGCTGCGACGCACCGGCACACCATTGGTCCAGCCCGACCGGTTCCGGAACGTCGACACCGCTCCCGACCCGGTGTTCGCCGGCGACGACGCCCGTCGACGTCTGCGCGAGCTCTGGCAGCTCCTCGCCACCCTCCACGACAGCGGCCTCGTCCACGGCCAGCTCGACGAGGAGCAGCTCGTCGTCGACGATGATCGAATCGGCCTCGTCAACTTCCGTGGCGCCACGGTGGCGCCGACTCCGGCCCAGCTGCGAGGTGACGACGTACAGCTCTTCGTGACCACGATCGGACTCGTCGGGCCCGACGTCGCCGTGAACGGCCTGATCGAGCACCGAACCGGCGACGAGATCGAGAACCTGCTCCCGTACCTCCAACCGACGGCACTGACCGCTGATCAGCGGCGGATGATGAAGGTGCTCGACATCGACCTCGACGATCTGCGCTCCGAGGTTGCGGCCGCAGCTGAGGTCGAGGCTCCTCCGCTCGTCCAGATGCGCCGGTTCACGTTCGGGTCGGTCCTCAAGGTGGCACTGCCGGCAGTCGCGATCTTCATGTTGCTGTCGGCGTTCGCCGGATTCGACATCGACGCGTTCGTCGAATCACTCAAGGACGCCGCGTGGTGGCTCGTCGCGATCGGCTTCGTCGTCGCACAACTGCCCCGCGTCGCGCAGGCGGTGTCGACCCTGGGTGCCGCTCCCGTGCCCCTCCCGCTCGGGCCCGTCTACGCGCTCCAACTCGCGATCTCCTATGTCAACCTGGCGATCCCGACCGCCGCCGCGCGCATCGCAGTGAACGTCCGGTTCTTCCAACGCCAGGGTCTGAGCGCCACCACGGCGATGGCGACAGGGGCACTCGACGGTGTGAGCGGCTTCATCGTGCAAGCCCTGCTGCTCGGCTCGCTGCTGCTGTTCAGCGGGCTGTCGCTCGACGTCGACGTGTCCGGGCCGGCGTCGGCGGCGATCCGGATCGCCTGGATGCTCGCGATCGGTCTCGTGATCGCCCTGCTGGTCATCCTGCTGGTGCCTCGCCTGCGCCGGTACCTGCTCGGCGGGGTTCGCACGACCGTCCAGGAGGCCTTCGCGGTGCTGCGTGGTCTGCGTTCCCTGCGGCGGCTGACGATGCTGTTCGGCGGCAACCTCGTCGCCGAATTGTTGTTCGCACTGGCGCTCGGCGTGTTCGTGCAGGCGTTCGGGTACTCGCTGGCCCTGCACGAACTGTTGTTCATCAACATGGCCGTCTCGTTGCTCGCGGGCTTGCTCCCGGTGCCGGGCGGCGTCGGCGTGACCGAGGGCGGGCTGATCTTCGGCCTGACCTCCTTCGGTGTCCCCCAGGAGGCGGCGTTCACTGCGGTGATCCTGTACCGGATCTCCACGTTCTACACACCGCCGATCTGGGGGTTCTTCTCGCTCCGGTGGCTCGAACGGAACCGGTTCCTCTGATGACCCTCGACGACGCGACCCGATCGGCCGACGACGAGTCGAAGCCAGTGCGTCGGTTCGAGCCGATCCTGCGCGCACTGTTGCGCGTGTGATCCCGTCGACTGGTTCCGAGCTCCGCAACGCGCCGTAGTGTCGCACTCGTGCCCGAGACCGTGCAGGCGACAGGCCCAGGCTGCGGGGGATCTCCGTGAGTGAAGCGGGCAGCATCGCGCTGCTCGTCCGAGTCGGTCGGGCACGCGAGCTCCGGCGGGTGCTGGTCGCCTTCGCTGGATTCTCGATCAGCGAATACGCCACGTGGTTGGCCGTGCTCTTCTACGCGCTCGAGCGCGGAGGACCACAGGAGGTCGGCCTCGTCGCCTTCTTCCAGCTCACCCCTGCGGTCTTGATCACACCGTTCGCTGCCTACGCAGGTGACCGATTCCGCCCGCAACGGGCACTCGCCGCCGGTTACGCAGTGCAGTCCGCTGCGATGATCGCCGTCGCTGTCGCGATGCTCTCGGACCTGTCGCTGCTCGCGTACACGGCCAGTGCCCTCGCCACCGCTGCGATCTCCTTCACCCGACCGGTGATGGGCTGCCTGCTGCCCACGCTCACCCACCGGCCGGCCGACCTGATCGCCGCCAACGTGGTCGCAGGATCGATCCAGCAGGCGGGGGTCTTCGTCGGCCCGCTCGTGGCTGGTGTCGTGATGGCGTGGGGGTCGCCGGCGCAGGTGTTCGTCGTCGGTGCCGTCATCACCGGTCTCGGGTGCCTGGCGGTCGCAACATCGCCGGTCCCCGACGAGCCCGATGCGGAACCCGGCGACGCGCCCGACGACGTGCCTGATCTGGGCGATCTCCGCGAGCGTCTCCTCGCTGGATTCGCGACCCTGCGGCGGGAGTCCCGCGTGCGGGTCCTCGTCGGGATGATCGCCGTGGCCGGGCTGGTGAACGGCGTGGCCGATGTCCTCGTCGTGACGTTCACC
The DNA here is from genome assembly GCA_041742555.1 of Ilumatobacteraceae bacterium. Taxonomy (GTDB): domain Bacteria; phylum Actinomycetota; class Acidimicrobiia; order Acidimicrobiales; family Ilumatobacteraceae; genus Sva-07. Next base: position 115 of record JBGSII010000097.1, on the reverse strand, counting down.
GAGGAGCGGCTCGAGGGTGGTGGAGGCCTGGCAGGCCTGCTCGCCGCGGCCTTCGGGCTCGGCGGAGTGCTCGGCGTCGTCGCCGTGACCCGGTTCGTTCGTGGAGGCGCGATCG
>JBGSII010000096.1:0-1791 GCA_041742555.1 Ilumatobacteraceae bacterium | reverse complement strand
GCCCGCCGTCGCGCTTGTTGTCACGTCGCCCGCGGTCGTCGCGGCGATCGCGCTTGGCCCGTGTCTCGATGACCGCTTCGAACGGCTTGTCGCTCGGCAGCAACTCGAGCACGTTCGCGTCGGCTGGCTTCTCGCGCCCGTGCACGATCGACTGCACCTCGATGCCGTCGAGCATCTGCTCGACCTCGACCTTGAGGATGTCGCCAACCGCGGAGCCGGGCGGAAGCAGTCCTCCGTCCAGCTGCCCGTTGGGCTTACGGGCGCCTGCGGCGCGCCAGGTCCAGGAGCCGTCGGCGAGCGCGCTCGTCAGCTCGATGTCGATCCGTCGGGACATTCTGGCAACAGTACCGTGTCAGAGCCGAGAGCGCTCCAACGAGTCTTCGTCGACCTGCTCGGCCGGGTACCGTGCCGCCGATGCCTGTGTACGCGCTCGGCGAGCTGAAGCCGCACATCGACCCGACCGCATTCGTCCACCCCGACGCCGTCGTCATCGGTTCGGTCACGATCGGCGCCAGGTCGTCGGTCTGGCCCGGAGCAGTGCTGCGCGGAGACGGCGGTGACATCCGCATCGGCGAGCGAACGAGCGTGCAGGACAACGCCGTGCTCCACACCACACCCGAGTGGCCGACGGTGGTGGGCGACGGATGCGTCCTCGGCCACCTCATCCATCTCGAGGGGTGCACGATCGAAGACGACGTCCTGATCGGCAACGCAGCCATGGTGCTGCACCGCTCGGTGATCCATCGCGGGGCCATCGTCGCGGCCAACTCGGTGGTCCTGAACGACATGGATGTCCCGTCGGGTGCGCTGGCGGCCGGCTCGCCGGCGGTGATCAAGCCGGCGCGAGCAGACATCGAGCTCATTCGCAACAGTGCCGCGGCGTATGTCGAGCGCATCGAGCAGTACCGAACGGCGCTGCGGCGCCTCGACTGATGCGAGCATTCGTCGTCACGGTCGCCACCGACCAGTCCGAACTCGCCTCGGATCTCCTGTGGAGTCTGGGTGTCAGAGGGATCGAGGAGCGCTCGGTCGGTGACTCCCACGTCGAGCTGTGGACGGCGGTGGGCGACGGATCGGAAGCAGAGCAACGAGCGACAGCGGTGCTGGGGGAGCGGTGGCCGACCCGCTTCGTCGACGTGGACGACGCGCCGGCGAGCACGTGGCGCGAGTTCGCTCACCCGAGGTGGATCGATGACGGTCTGGTCGTCGTCCCGGCCTGGCAGGAACACTCGACCGACGACGGCGTCACGACGATCATCATCGAGCCGGGTGGGGCCTTCGGACTCGGGGATCATCCGACGACGGTGCTCTCGCTGCGCGCCGCTCGACGACACCTCGACGCGGGATGCCGCGTGCTCGACGTCGGATGCGGCACCGGGGTGATCGCGGTGCTGGCGGCACTGGTCGGGGGGAGTTCGGTCAGAGCCATCGACCTGTCCTCGGCCGCAGTCGAGGCGACGAGGGACAACGCAACACGAAACGGTGTCTCCGATCACATCGACGTCGACACGACCCCGGCGAGCGAACTCGATGGCGCGTTCGACCTCGTGATCGCCAACATCCTCGCCCCGACGCTGATCGAGCTCTCCGGCGACCTCCGACGCCTCACGGCCACCACCGGTCGGCTGGTGATCAGCGGAGTCCTGGCCGAGCGCCACGACCACGTGCTCGCGGCGCTCGCGCCGATGGTTGCCGAGCGAACCGACTGCCTCGACGGTTGGGCCGCCGTCACCTTGCGACACCCGGCTCGGTGAACGCACGGTTGGGTCACGTCTGCGATGCGTCGACGAG
>JBGSII010000095.1:0-4539 GCA_041742555.1 Ilumatobacteraceae bacterium | reverse complement strand
GCGTCGGATTCGTGCTCGGCGAGGGCGCCGCCGTCCTGGTGCTCGAGGAGTGGTCGAGCGCCGTCGCTCGCGGCGCGACGATCCTCGGCGAGATCCTCGGCGGGGCGAGCACGGCCGACGCACATCACATCACCGCTCCCTCGCCGGGCGGCGTCGGAGCGATCGGATGTATGCGACTCGCCCTTGCCGAGTCGGGACTCGAACCGGCGGACGTCAAGCAAGTGAATGCCCATGGCACATCGACGCCGCTCAACGACGCTGCCGAGGCCGCTGCGATCACCGCCGTCTTCGGACCGGGTGCGGTCCCCGTCGTCTCGACGAAGGGTGTCACCGGGCACGCCCTCGGCGCCGCAGGAGCTCTCGAGGCTGCCGCTGCGCTGTTGTCCATCGAGCATCGTCTCATCCCGCCCACGGCGAACACCACGACGGTCGACCCCGAGATGGCGATCGACCTGGTCATGGGTGAGGCACGTCCGTGGGACCCGGGACCTGTGATGTCGAACAACTTCGGATTCGGCGGCCACAACGGCACCGTGGTGATCGCTCCCCCGACCTGAATTGCAGCAGGGGTCTGACCCCTGCTGCAATCGATCACGCGTCGACGAGCACGAAGAGCAGCTCGCACTGGCACGCGATCTCTCCACGTACCAGGGCGCGCCCTGACCCCTTGCCGGCTCTGGCCGACATGCGGCCGAGTTCGACCTCGATGACGAGCTCGTCACCGGGGACGACCTGACGACGGAACCGCGCGCCGTCGAGCCCGCCGAAGAGTGGCAACTTGCCGGCGAACGCAGGATCAGCGAGCACGGCGGCAGCGCCGACCTGGGCGATCGACTCGCACATCAGGACGCCGGGCAGCGTCGGCCGTCCCGGAAAGTGGCCAGCGAAGAAGTACTCGTCGCCGGTGAGCGTCCAGCGGCCCGACGCAGACACGCCCGGCACGATCGAGGTGAGTTCGTCGACCAGCAGGAACGGCGGACGATGGGGCAACAACTCGTCGGGTCGGGGCAGGTCGGTGCTGTTGGCGGGCGACATCAGTGGCTCCAGTCGGGTCGTCGGCGGGCATGAGCGTGGTAGTGGTCCGGGATCGAACGCAGCGAATCATCGATCCAGAACGGTCCGGTGCCGAGCGACTCCATCACGACGGTGAGTTTCGCGTGCAGTTCCTCGCGGATCTCGGTGGAGGGCGCAGCGTCGTGCGTGCGCCACACCACCATCGGCACGCCACAGGAATCGCACTCGGCGATCCAGCACTGCTCGTCAGTGTGAAACCATGGCGTGAACGGCGTGGCCTCGCACAGCTCGCACGCGCGGTCGACATCCATCACGCGCACCGTACGCGAACGAGGGGCCGATCCACGGGACCGGCCCCTCGTTCGAAGGGGGAAATGCTGGCCGAGTCGCCCCGGCCGTTGTTCAGGGGGTGATCAGGCGGGGCAGGTCTCGAGGAACGCCGGGACGTCGATGCTCGGCGGGACCAGGACACCGTCGATAACGTGGATCACGCCGTTGCTCGCCTCGATGTCGGCCGAAGTCACGGTCACGGACTCGTTGAGCGTGACACCGTTGCTCAGGTCCACCGTGATCTCCTCGCCCTGCACCGTCGGCACGGGGCCATCGGTCAGATCGGTCGACATGACGGCGCCGCTCACCACGTGGTAGGTGAGGATGGCGGTCAGCGCGTCGGAGTTCTCTTCGAGCAGGAGGCAGTCGACCAGCCCCACGGGCAGCGCAGCGAAGGCGTCATCGGTCGGCGCAAACACGGTGAACGGGCCTTCGCCCGACAGCGTTTCGCCGAGACCGGCGGCGGTGACGGCGGCAACGAGGGTGTCGAACGAACCAGCGGCGATGGCGACGTCGACGATCGTGCCGGCCTCTTCCATGTCATCGCCCTCTTCTTCCATCGCATCGGTGGCGGCGGGCGCTTCAGTGGCGGCGGGAGCTTCGGTCGACTCAGCTGCGTCGTCGGCGTCGTTGGAGTCGCTGCCGCACGCGGACAGGACGACGAGGCCGGCGATGGCGGCGATGGCAGCGAAGCGGGTGGAGGATGTGCGCATTGGGGGTTCCTTTTCGTGAATTCGGGGTGGTGGATTCTGTTCACGCCGCATCGTGCGGAGTACCAGGTCTACGGTCCAGCTCCGACTCTGGATGACCATCGACCACAAAAGTTCTCGTGGATCGACGCGGTGTCGATCCACGATGCCCTGGGTCTCGCGAGCTGTGGGCTCGGAGACATCGGTCAGTCGGTGCCGGGGCGGCGGGTCGACTCGGCGTCGGGATCGCCGGAGTAGCCCGGCGGAAAGGTCGCAGCGAGTTCGTCGGCCGTCGGCGTTCGTTTGCGGTATGCGTCGGCGGGCAGGAGGTCGACGATCGCAGCCATGATCCGCTTCGTGTCCGCCTCGAGCGACCGCCCGATGACGCGAACGGGCTCGCCAACTCGAATGCGGACCGTCGGCGGCTCGGCGAGGTTGAGCACGTTGGGGAGCCGGCTCGAACGGGGCCACACTCGCTCGGTCCCCCACATCCCGACGGGGATCACCGGGGCGCCGGTCAGCTGGGCCAGGCGGGCTGCCCCCCAACGTCCTTTCGGCTTCTGGAAGAACGCCGGCCCACGCGGGATGGTGCCCTCGGGCATCATCGTCACCATCTCGCCCCCGGCGAGCGCGGCAGCAGCAGCGGCGAGCGGTTCGTCGGAGCCGGTCCCCCGGTCGACTCGGATTCCCCCCATCGCGGCGGCGATCGTACCGACGATCGGCGCGTCGAAGACCTCCTTCTTGCCCAGAAAGCGCGCTGGGCGACCCGACTCGGCGATCGTCAGCGACATCGCGGCCACGTCGAAGTAGCTGCGATGGTTGGCGACGAGAATCGCCGCGCCAGTCGACGGGATGTGCTCGACCCCGTCGATGTCGAATCGGGCGTAGGGGTACGCCGCTGGACGGGCGAAACGAAGTGCGAGCTGCTGCAACTCGAGGCCGATGACGGGGATCTTGAGCACGCCCGGCGACACGTCGAGATCGAGCGTCGGCCAACGGCGAGCGGCAGCGACGAGCACCATCCGGGGATCCGGGTTCACGACGATCGGGTGGCCGACGGCGGCGAGCATCGGCGTGTCGTACACGCTGTCGGAGTAGGCGTAGCTCTCTGCGAGCTCCACCTGATGACGCGCGGCCCAGTCGGTGATCGCGGCCAGCTTTCCCGCGGACCACACGAACGGCCCGTCGAGCGTGCCGTCGTAGGTGCCGTCCGGACTGACTCGATACCTCGTCGCGATCACGTCGTCGAGGCCGAGACGATCCGCGAACGGCTTGACGAGGTCGTACGGCGTCGTGGTCGCCAACACGACCGGCCGCCCCGCCTCGCGGTGCGTCATGAAGGTGGACTCGGCGAAGGGTTGCACCATGGCGCACAACTCGTCGGCGACCGTCTCGGCGGCCTCGACCACCGCGGCGCGCGAACGCCCCGACGCCAACGACACCGCCTGTCGAGCGAGCACCATCGACGGGAGGGTCTCGCCGATGGCGTTGAACAGGCCGAACAGGAGACGCTCGCCCGGTACGGGGTTCGGCCCGGTCAGCCCGGCTCGGCGCATCGCACCGGCGAAGACCTCACCCGAGGCCCCTGACAGCAGCGTGCGATCGAGGTCGAAGAACGCTGCGCCGGACGACGTCACGGTCCGAGACTAGGCCACGGCTCGACCGAAGACCATCGGTCGCCGAGCGGAAAAACGGGAAAGACCCGGATGGGGGATCCGGGTCTCTCAACCTGGGAATGTCCGCCGGTTGGGGGACCGGATGGTGGACTTCCCTTCGAGTGGAACATGGGGGGTGTTCGCACTGCGATCTGCTTGTGAAAGTATGCACGTGAACAAGCGATCGTGCAAGTAGAACGTACAGATACTCGGTATCGTTCCGAGAGATGGACGTCCGTCAACTCTCGACGCTCGTGGCGATCGCCGACCACGGCACCTTCTCCGCAGCCGCACGGGCGCTGTACACGGTGCAGTCGAACGTCTCGAGCCACATCGCGCGCCTCGAGAAGGAACTGGGCGTCACGCTCGTCGACCGGGCACACGGAGGGCTGACCGACGAGGGCGCACGGGTGGTCGAGCGAGCGCGTCGAATCCTCAACGAACTCGACGACATCGCCGCGGACATGTCGAGCCGACACGCCGAAGTCGTCGGCCAGACCCGCATCGGTGTGATCGGCACGACCGCACGCTGGTTGATCCCGCAGTTCCTGGGCGACCTCAGCGAGCGCCACCCGAACGTGCGCGCCATCGTCCAGGAGGGCGCAACGTCGTCGCTCGTTCCCAACGTCCTCACCGGGCACCTCAATGGGGCGATCGTCCACCTCCCGGTCGACGAACCAGAACTCGTCATCGAGCCACTGTTCGCGGAAGATCTGCTGCTCGTAGCGCCTGACGGCCACCCGCTCGCCGACCGCGACGTCCTCCCCTTCGCCGACCTCGATTCGGTTCCGCTCCTGCTGCCGCCGCCGGGCGCTGCGCTGCGGCGCGTGCTCGAACGGGCAGCTGCGAAC
>JBGSII010000094.1:0-10278 GCA_041742555.1 Ilumatobacteraceae bacterium | reverse complement strand
CGACGCCGAGACCCGGGCGCTCGCAGCACGGCCCGGCAACGACGATCGCTCCCGTCCGCAACTCGCCGCCGAGGCGCTCGTCGGCCTCGTCACCAGCGCCACCAGGTCGCACCGGCCCGGACGAACAGAACTGCTCGCGCTGATCGATCTCACCACGCTCACCCACGGACTCCACGAGGCGTCGATCTGCGAGCTCGATGACGGGACCTCGATGCCCGTCGAGACGCTGCGGCGCCTGGCGTGCGACGCCCACATCATCCCAATCGTGCTCAACGGTGAGGGTGTGCCCCTCGACGTCGGGCGAAGCCGCAGATTCGCCACCGAGGACCAGCGGCGAGCGCTCCGCTCGATGTACCGAACCTGCGGCGTCGGTGACTGCGACGTGCCGTTCGAGCGCTGCGAGATCCACCACCTCAGCTCGTGGACTGCCGACCGGGGCGAGACCAACCTCGACTCGCTCCTCCCGGTGTGTTCTCGTCACCACCATCTGGCTCACGAGGGCGGCTGGTCACTCGAACTCGACCCCGAGACGCGGGTACTGACGATCCGACTCCCGGATGGAACCGTCCACTGCCGATGTCGACCCAGCCCCGTGACGGCACCGACCGTCGGGCGAGCAGCCTGAGTCGCGCTGCGCCGAATCTGCCCCGCGACGCCCCGCGGCCGTTCAGGTGAAGATCTCGACGAACCGCCAGCCGAGGTACACGACGAGCGCTACCACCATCAGCTTGAAGTGCCACGGAGCCTTCTCGTCATCCACCGATGTCGGCGGCTCCTCGACGACACGACCACAGCTCGGACACGTGCCATCGTCGTTCATCGAATTCGGCGTCCAGTACTTGGCGCACTCCTCACACCAGGGCATCGTGACAACTCCGCATCGATCGACCAGCGTCACTGACGCTTGCGCACGCGAATCTTGATCGCCGTCGCACCGAGGCCGAACTCCTCACGGATCGTGCGCTCGATGTACCGGAGGTAGTGCTGCGGGACGTCACGGTTGACGAACAGCGTGAACGTCGGTGGGTCGATTGCGCCCTGAACGGCGTAGAGGATTTTCGCGCCACCGCCGATCGGTTGGCGTTGCTGCGCCGCAGCGATCACCTTGTTGACGTCGCGGGTCGGCACGCGGGTGTGGTATTGGCCGATCGCCTCTTGAACCCGTGGGCGCAGCTTGTCGACGTTCTTGCCGGTCAGCGCCGAGATCTTCAGCACCGAGCTGTCCGCCACGAAGCCGAGCATCCTGGTGACCTCGGCCTGAATCTCCAGTCGCTCCTCCGTGCCGACGAGGTCCCACTTGTTGAGGATCAGCACGATCGGACAGCCAGCGGCGTCCACACGCTCGGCCAAGCGTTGGTCCTGCGCCGTGACCCCGACGGTCGCGTCGATCACGAGCAGGGCCACGTCGGCGTCGTCGATCGATCGGAGTGCACGAACGAACGAGTAGTACTCGGCGGAGTCGTCGATGCGGCCCTTGCGGCGCATGCCCGCAGTGTCGATGAACACGATCGGCCCATCGTCGGTGTCGACCATCGTGTCGATCGAGTCACGAGTGGTGCCCGCGAGATCGTGCACGACGGAACGGTCCTCTCCCACGAGGCGGTTGAACAGCGTGCTCTTGCCGACGTTCGGTCGCCCGACGATCGCAACGCGCGGTACGGACGCCTCCTGTGCGATGGTGTCGCCGTCGTCGTCATCGTCGGGTCGCCACGGATCGATCGGCTTGTGGACCGGCTGTCGAAGTTCCTCGGGGAAGCGGTCGAGCACCCGGTCGAGCAGGTCCCCGGCGCGGCGTCCGTGCAGCGCGCTGACGGGTACCGGCTCTCCGATGCCGAGGCTCATGAACTCCCACATCTCGGTCTCGCGACGCTCGTTGTCGGCCTTGTTGGCGACCACGATCACCTCGGTCTTCGACCGACGAATCCAGTTGGCGATCTGCTGGTCGTCGTCGGTCAGCCCGACCGATGCGTCGACGACGAAGAGCACGACGTCGGCGTCCTTCACCGCCGCCTCGACCTGACGGCTCACCTTGGCGTCGAGCGCGTCGCCACCCGGCATCCATCCTCCGGTGTCGACCACACGAAACGGGATGTCGAGCCACTCCGCGTCGAGTTCTTTCCGGTCGCGGGTGATGCCGGGCCGATCCTCGACGATCGCCTGCTGGCTGCCGACGATCCGATTGAACAGCGTGCTCTTGCCCACGTTCGGCCGGCCGATGATCACGACCGTCGGGACGCGACCGTCGGATCCGGTCTCGTCGGATGGCTCATTGGTCTCGATGTCGGTCACGTTCGCTCCAGTGCGGCACGGAGTGCGATGCCGTCAGTTTCGATGATCTCCACGACCCGGGGCAGGTCGGCGACGGTCAACCCGTCGAGAAAGCGTCCCTCGTCGGACAGGCAGACGTCGGGCAGCAGATAGCGATGCCCGTGCGGTTCAGCGTCCAGCGCGCGGCTCACGTCCTCGCCGGTCAGCAAGCCCGTGACGCCGGTGTTGCCGCCGAAGAAGTCGTTGCGAACCGCGATCACGCGCACGTCGGAACGGCCGAGTGAGTCGATCAAGGGCGAGATCACCGCGGCACCGAGCTCGCCGGTGATGACGCCGACGGGAGCGTTGCGGCGTGGCCGAAGCGAGATCGCCGCAGGCTCGTCCGGCGGGCCGGGGTTGCACGACGAGGCCGTACGCAGACCCGTGTACGCCGCGGGATTGGGCGGGGCGTCGACTGCGGCGAAGAAGCCGCGCCGGACTCCGGTGGCCTCGTCGGCACGGCCGTGGAATTCGGCTTCGAAGGTGCGCGCCATCCCGATGCCGTCCTCGTGCATGGGAAAGCCGTCGTAGCGTTCGGCAGAGGGAAACGGGCGCTGCGCCATCAGGTAGTACTCGTCGGCGGCGTGGACCATCCGCCGACCCAGCGTGGCGAGGAAGACATCCTGCCAATCGTCGACGAGCTCGACGACGGCCTGGGCCTCGGCAACGGTGTGCAGCCGCATCGCCGCTTCGGCGTTGAACTTCGAGATTCCGAGTGGCACGACGGCAACCGAGTCGAGTTCGGGGAACCGGTCCAGGATGCCTGCCATCGTGTCGGCGAGGACGGCACCGTCGTTGACGCCGGGACACACCACGATCTGGCCACGCACGGTGATCCCGTGGTCGAGCAATGCCCGCAGCCACCGCAGGCTCATCGCGCCCCGGGGGTTCTTGAGCATCTGGCTTCGCACGTCGGGGTCGGTCGCGTGGATGCTGACGTGGAGCGGCGACAGCCGCTCGGTGATCACCCGCTCGAGATCCGCTTCCGTGAATCGGGTCAACGTGGTGAAGTTCCCGTACAGGAACGACAGGCGGTAATCGTCGTCCTTGAGGTACAGGCTGCGGCGCATCCCCTTCGGGAGCTGATAGATGAAGCAGAACTCACAGTGGTTGTCGCACGTGCGTACCCGGTCGAAGACCGCACTCGACACGTCGACACCGAGCGACTCGCCGGCACGCTTCTCGATCGAGAACGCCAGGTCGAGCCCACCCCGAAGCACGTCGAGTTCGACGTCGGCCTCGTCGACAGCGAGCTGCCACTCGATGATGTCGCGGGGCACGTCGCCGTTGACACGAACGATCTCGTCTCCGGCGCGCACCCCTGCGTGTTCGGCCGGAGAATTCGCGGCGACCGACACGACGATCGGCGCGAGCGCTCGCGAGGGTGCGGTGGTGGCGGACATGGGACGGTCAGGCTACCGGTGGCGGGTCGCGGGTAGCCTGGCGCCGGATGTCACCCACCACACACGACCCGCGAGTCGAGCTGGTGCTGCTCGCACAGCCGCGCGGTTTCTGTGCTGGCGTCGAGATGGCGATCAAGGCGCTGGCCTGGATGGTGCGGGCATTTCCGGCTCCCGTGTACTGCTATCACGAGATCGTCCACAACAAGCTCGTCGTCGATCGGTTCGTCGACCAGGGCGTCGTGTTCGTCGACGACATCGCCGACGTACCCGTCGGCAGCCCGATCATGCTGTCGGCCCACGGTTCCGCTCCCGAAGTCGTCGAGGCCGCCCGCAGCCGGGGCTCGTACGTGGTCGACTCGGTCTGCCCGTTGGTGACCAAGGTGCACCATGAGGTGAAGGTGCGCGCCGGGAAGGGTTACCGGATCGTCTACGTCGGCCACGCGGGGCACGAGGAGGCGATCGGCACGATGGCCGTGGCGCCCGATGCGATCGACCGGGTCGAGTCGGTCGACGAGGTCGATCGACTGGCGCCGTCCGATCAGCCCGTTGCCTTGCTGGCCCAGACGACCTTGTCGCACCGCGACTGGGAGGGGGTCGCCGTACGGGTGAAGGAACGATTCCCGGACGTGTGGACACCTGGTCGCAGCGATCTCTGTTTCGCGACCACCAACCGGCAGGCAGCGCTGATGGAGCTGGCACATCGATGCGATGTCGTCATCGTGATCGGCTCGGCCAACTCATCGAACACCCGAGCGCTCGAACAGCTGGCGCGCGAAGAGGGCTGCGAGCGGGTGTACCGGATCAACTCGGTCGACGAGCTGCCCAACGACCTTCATGGCGTCGTCGGGGTCACCGCCGGAGCGTCGGCCCCGGAGGAACTCGTCGAGCAGGTCCTCGACTTCCTGATGCCCGTGAACGGGGTCGAACTCGTCGACGTCACCGACGAGGACGAGTACTTCCCTCCCCCTCGCAACATCCGTGACCTGCAGAATTCGATCGAGACGGCGTGCACGGTGATGCTCGGTGGCACCCTGCTCGACCGCCCCAGCATGGACGACCGCGCCCTCGGTGCCAGCGACGTGCTCGCGAGCCTCCGTCCCTGACCGTCCGAGTCCACCCACGAGCCGCCTGCGATGAGCGAATGGACCGCATACGGCCCCTCTCGCTCATCGCAACCCCGCTGGGCTGTCGTCGCGCAGGAGGTCAGCTGCGGGGAACTTCGGACCAGGGGCGATCGCGGTCGACGCGGATGTCACCCGGCAGGCCGAGCACGCGCTCGCCGAGGATGTTCTTCATGACCTCGGTGGTGCCACCCTCGATCGAGTTCGCACGGCTGCGCAGGAACGCCTTCTGGAGCGTGTCGGAGCCCATCGCCGTCTCCGGGCGGATCATCTCGTAGCTGCCGTACAGCAAGCCCTCGGCCCCGAGCAGACTGACCACCTCGTCGTAGATGTCCTTGTTGAGGTCGGCCGAGGCCATCTTGCCGATCGATCCCTCGGGGCCGGGATCGCCCATCTTGCGGTTCTGGTTGGCGCGGATGTTCGTGAGCCGCAACACCTCGGCGCGGGCCCACAGTTTCATCACGTCGTCACGGGCCACGGCGGTCTTGGCGGAGTCCGGCAGCTTCTGCCACGTCTGCACGAGCGCCGAGATCGTGCCGGAACCACGAGCGGGGATCGTGCCGCCGATCGAGACCCGCTCGTTCATCAACGTGGTCAACGACACCCGCCAACCGTCACCGGGTGCGCCCAGCATTTCGGCTGCCGGGATACGCGTGTCGGAGAAGAACACCTCGTTGAACTCGGCTTCCCCCGTCATCTGACGCAGCGGGCGGATCTCGACCGTCGGATCCTCCATGTCGACGACGAAGGCCGTCAGCCCAGCGTGCTTGACCGCGTTCGGGTCGGTACGCACGACGAGCAGCCCCCACTTCGAGAGGTGCGCGAGCGTGGTCCAGACCTTCTGGCCGTTGACGATCCACTCCTCACCGTCCTGCACGCCCGTGGACGACAGGCCGGCGAAGTCCGAACCCGAACCCGGCTCCGAGAACAGCTGGCACCAGATCTCCTCACCCGTGAACAACGGACGGAGGTAGCGCTGCTTCTGTTCCTCGCTTCCCCACACCACGACCGTCGGGCCACACATGCCGTGCCCGATCGGGTTGCGATACATCGGGTTCGGGGCGCCGGCGGCATACACCCGTTCGTTGACGAGCTTCTGCAACTTGGGGTTCAGGCCGAGCCCACCGTGGCCCTCCGGGAAGTGGACCCAGGCGAGGCCGCGATCGAACTGCTCGCCCAGGAAGGTCTTCGGCTCGGTCGTGGCCGGTGGGCACGCCGCGAGGAGTTCGTCGACGAGTTCGCTGACGCGCTGCTCGTCCGCTGTCAGTTCGGTGGTGTCGGTCATCGTCATGTCCGGCACCGTACCGTCACGCGTCGGGTGGAATCCTGTCGAGCAGTTGATCGCGGATGCTGACGCCCGGCTCGCGGGCCTTGTCGCCCGTCACTCTCCAACCGAGCCGGCTGGAGTACAGCAGCGGCGACTCCTTCAGACGGAGCGGCTCGACCTCGACGACCCTGGCGAAGAGGAGCTCGTGATCCGCCATCGTCACCTGATCGAACGTCTCGCAGTGCAACCAGGCGATGGAGTTCGGCACGACGGGAAGTGTGTGCGGACGATCGGGCCAGTCGGTCAGGTACTCGTCGGCGACGTAGTGGAACTTGCGACCCGGGTAGCTGAAGTACTGGCCCCCGACGATCTGGTCAGCAGCCAGGATGCTGACTGCGAACCGGCCGGCCGCCACCATGAGTGGGTACGTGTCGTGCTTGGGCGACACGCTGGCCATGACGATCGGTTCCTCGAAGCTGACCTGCTCGAACCAGTGGCTGGTGTAGGCGCGGCGCACACCCTCGTGGGCGGCCCCGACGACTTGGACCCCCTTGATCATCTGGCCGAGGCACTGCTTGATGTCGCGATCGATCATTGCTCCAGTCTGGTGTTACATCTGGGGTCTGACCCCAGATGTAACACTCAGTTGAAGATGGCGGCGGTGGAGGTGATCTCAGCGGCCTCGAGTTCGGCGAGCTCGGGAACGCAGCCGCGCAGATCCATCACGATCGCGTACCGGACGAGGTCCGATCGACCGGCGAACACGCTCTTCAAGTTGTTCAGCATCCGGATCACGATGTCGCGGCTCGACGTTGGCTCGAGATACTGGTCATTCCAGGGCGCTTCACCACCTGTCACCTGCTCGAAGAGGGCTCGAACACCGGTCCGATCGAGCAAGCGCCCGCCGCCGAACGGGTCGAAGTACTCGTCGGCGTCACCCGCTGACCCCACGATGAAGTGGGCCGGCATCCCGACCCCGACGAGTTCGAGGCCGATCCGTCGGGCCACCTCGATCATCACCACCGACAGGCTGATCGGGATCCCGGTTCGGGTGGCGATCACCCGGTCGAGACACGAGTTGCGCCAGTCGTAGTAGGCGCCGCGGTTCCCGACGAAGTGCTCCGTTGTGAACAGATGGTGGGCGACGCCCGCAGCGCTCGCCGTTGGACACCCACGTGCGAGGGCGTCGAGTTCGCCGAGCCAGCGAGCCGGGTCCAGTCCCGGTTGGAGCGCGCCGGAGATCAGCAATGCGGCCTCGTCGAGCGGGAACGTCCCTGCGGCGGGCCGCATGATCTCCGAAAATCGGGCTCGGGCCATGGCCCGAACCGTATCGCCACCATGCGCCGGCGAAGTCGGGTCGGCTACGTTGCCCGGCATGTTCCCAGGCGCTCATCTCTCCCTCCACGGTGACAAACCGGCTCTGATCATGGCCGGGTCCGGCTTCACCCAGACCTTCGCCGAACTCGATGCTGCGGCCAACCGGCTGAGTCGACTCCTCCGGGCAGCCGGTCTTCAGCCGGGCGACCACGTCGCGATGTGCATGGAGAACCACGATCGGTACCTGGAGATCGTCTGGGGATGCCACTACGCAGGCCTCGTCTACACGTGCGCCTCCTCGCGGCTCACGAGCCACGAACTCGAGTACATCGTCAACGACTGCGGTGCCCGGGCCTACATCACCTCCAAGTACAAGGCCGACCAAGCGGCAGAGATCCTCGGCACGACGCCCGCCGTCGAGCTGCGTCTGATGCTCGACGGCACGATCGACGGCTACGGGAGCTACGAGGCAGCGGTCGCCGAGCAATCTCCGGAGCCACTCGACGAGGAGCGGGTCGCCGGACTCGACATGCTCTACTCCTCGGGCACGACGGGCATGCCGAAGGGCATCACTCGGCCGTTCCCGAACGAGCCACTCGAGCAGGCCCCCGGCGCCGTGCAGGGTCTGCTGCAACTGCTGTTCGGGATGGACGACTCGAAGCGCTACCTCTCCCCCGCGCCCTTCTACCACGCTGCTCCACTGCGTTTCTGCCTCGCCACGCACGGCATCGGCGCGACGATCGTGGCGATGGAGCACTTCGACGCCGAGGAGTACCTCCGCCTCGTCGATCAATACGACATCACCCACAGCCAGGTGGTGCCCACGATGTTCGTCCGGATGCTCAAGCTGCCCGAGGAGACACGTGCGGCCTATGACGTCTCGTCGCTCGAGTGTGTCATCCATGCAGCGGCGCCGTGTCCGGTGCCCGTGAAGCAGCAGATGATCGAATGGTTCGGGCCTGTGATCCACGAGTACTACGCAGGCAGTGAGGGCAACGGCTTCGTGTACTGCAACAGTGAGGGCTGGCTCGCCCATCCGGGCACGGTCGGCTCGCCGATCAACTGCGTGCTGCACATCGTCGGCGAGGACGGCGAAGAGGTGCCCCAGGGAGAGTCGGGCACCGTGTACTTCGAGGGGGGCGCCGAGTTCGAGTACCACAACGATCCGGAGAAGACGAAGGGATCGCGCCATCCGAAGGGGTGGAGCACGCTCGGCGACGTGGGTTACGTCGATCCCGACGGGTTCCTGTACCTCACCGACCGCAAGGCGTACATGATCATCTCCGGTGGCGTGAACATCTATCCGCAGGAAGCCGAGAACGTGCTGGTGACGCACCCGAAGGTGATCGACGTCGCCGTGTTCGGCGTCCCGAACGACGACTTCGGCGAAGAGGTGAAGGCGGTCGTGCAGCCGGTCGAGATGCCCGCCGACGACGCCGCCACGTCGGCTCTGGCGTCGGAGTTGATCCAGTTCTGCCGAACCCAGCTCGCCGACGTCAAGTGCCCCCGCTCGATCGACTTCCGCGAGGAGCTCCCCCGCCATCCGACCGGCAAGCTCTACAAGCGGCTGCTCAAGGACGAGTACTGGAAGGAAGCCGGCCGGTCGATCTAGCCCGACCGTTCGTCCCGCAGGATCCGACGAGGCGGATCGACAGTTCCACTAGCGTGGAGCCGTGGGTTTCGAGTCCTTCGACAATCTGGGTATGCAGCGGTATCGAGCGGTCCCTGATCAGCAACACCGCCTCACACCTCAACCTGGCAATGAGTCGACGTCATCGCATCGACGCGGTGGACGTCTCGCGCTGGCCGTGCTCGGCGTGATCATCGGAATCTTCATCCTGATCCTGCTCTTGGACCCGGGCTCGAGCAGCGACGAGGTCGAGGGCGCCACAGCCGCCATCACGACGGTCGCCCGGTAGTGCACGCGCATCCGTATCTCGACTGGCCAGGGCCGATCCCGTTCGCCCATCGCGGCGGCACGAGCGAGGCACCCGAGAACACGATGCCGGCCTTCGAGCATGCTGTGGCGCTCGGGTACCGATATCTCGAAACCGACGTCCACCTGAGCGCCGACGGTGTGTTGATGGCGTTCCACGACCCCGATCTCTCCCGGACCTGTGGCATCGACGGAACGATCGCCGGCATGACCGCCGACGAGTTGGCGGAAGTTCGGGTCGACGGACACGCCTCGATCCCCATGATGAGCGACCTCCTCGAGCAGTTCCCCGACGCGCGCTTCAACATCGACTGCAAGTCGGATGCCGCCGCCGGACCGCTGGCGGCCCTGATCCGGAGGTTCGACGCAATCGATCGGGTCTGCCTCGGAGCCTTCAGCCACGCCCGTCTCGGCAAGCTGCGCACGCTGCTGGGCCCGCACCTCTTGTCGTGCCTGAGCCCCCAGGAGGTCGCGACGCTTCGCTTGGCAGGGCGCGTCACCGGTTCGGCACTCCGCGTCGCCCAGGTGCCGACCCGCGCTGGGGCGCCGACCGGCCCCAAGGGGTTCACGGTCGTGAACGAACGGTTCGTGCGCAATGCGCACCGCTGGGGCATCCCCGTCCATGTCTGGACGATCGACGATCCCGCCGAGATGCATCGTCTGCTCGACCTCGGCGTCGACGGCATCATGACCGACCGACCCGAGATCCTGCGTGACGTCCTCGTCGAGCGCGGTCTGTGGCACGGCTCGGCACCCGAACCTTGACCTAACGTCGGGCCATGCCGACGCCCACGCCCCGAGCCACCATTCGCGCCGCGAACCACATGGTGGCGAGCGCCGACCAACTCGCCACCTCCGCCGGCCTCGCGATCTTCGCCCAGGGCGGCAACGCCGTCGACGCGGCGATCGCCACCAACGCCGCGATCG
>JBGSII010000093.1:0-5107 GCA_041742555.1 Ilumatobacteraceae bacterium | reverse complement strand
GACGCTCGAGACCGCCGTGGACGCCTACGAAGTGCTCAACGGCGAGTTGCCGACATCCCAGCAGCAACTGCTCGACGCCCAGCTCATCTTGGAGTTGTCGCAGCGTTACGAGGTCACCGCCGAGGGCACCGTCGTGCCCGTGCCCGCCAGCCCCTGCAGCTGAGCGGCTGCGGACGTCCGACCTCCGCCGTCAGGCGAGCCACTTCGGCGTGTAGGCATCCGCCGGCAGGAGCGCCAGGGTCATGGCGTGCTCGACGGTCGACGCTCGACGGGCGAGCGCGGCGTTCGCATCGCTGACGAAGCCAGCCGCGACGGACGTATCGATGAACTCGAACAGCGGCGCGAAGTATCCGGCCACATCGACGAACACGACCGGGACCGCGACCAGACCCAACTGATTCCACGTGATCATCTCGAACGCCTCGTCGAGGGTCCCGAAACCACCTGGCAGCACGACCACCCCGTCGGACAGCTCGGCCATGCGTGCCTTGCGTGCATGCATGCCGGGCGCGATCTCGAGTTCCGTCAGGCCGAGGTGGGCCACCTCGGCGGCAACGAGTTGCTCGGTCATCACGCCGACGACCGAGCCGCCGGCCGAAAGCGCCGAATCGGCGACCTCGCCCATCAGACCGACGTGGCCTCCGCCGTAGACGAGACGGTGTCCTCCGGCAGCGATCGCTGCCCCGAGGGCGCGAGCGGCGTCGACGAACACGGCGTCCGATCCGGAACTCGAACCACAGAACACACAGATGGCGGCCACCGCTCCATCATGCGTCGCGCGACGGGGCTGGATCCGATCCGCGCCATTGGCCACGTGTCCGCACCGGCTCAAATGGCCCTGTCGATTACCGGCCAGTAACGTTCGGTGCATGACTGCGATCGCCGCTCCCGACCTGCCTGCTGCCGCCGACGCCATCGATCTCGCCGACCGGGTGATCGGCAAGGCAGTCCGCCAGCTGGCGTCGTCGGGCGGACCCGACGTGCGCCAGGTCCTGGCGTACGACATCGCCCATGCGGCCTCCGGTGTTGCCACGGCGCGGTCCCTGCTCGACTACGGCGCCAAGGGCGAGGTCGAAGCGAAGATCACCTGTGCGTTCGCGGCCGACATGCTCCACGACCTCGCCGGCAAGGTGCTCGGCCGCGAGGAGGCGTGGGGAGTCGAGCGCGACGCCCTCGCGAACACGCACGCCTTCATCGCTCGGTTCCGGGCACCGGAGTTCCTCGCGTCGCTCGCCGACCAGGCCGGGCCCCGTCACCTCGACGACGACATGGGGATGGTCGCCGACACGTTCGCGTCGTTCGCGGCCAACGTGATCGCACCCCACGCCGAGCACGTGCACCGCACCAACGGCGACGTCCCCGAAGAGATCGTCACCGGACTCGCCGAGATCGGCGCGTTCGGCTTGAGCGTCCCGGCGGAGTACGGCGGATTCAGCGAGGGCGGCGACTCGGAGTACATCGCGATGGTCGTCGCGACCGAGGAGCTGTCCAAGGCGAGCCTCGGCATCGGCGGCTCGTTGATCACACGGCCCGAGATCCTCACCCGAGCACTGGTCAAGGGCGGCACCGAGGAGCAGAAGCTGGAGTGGCTGCCGAAACTCGCGACCGCCGAGGTGATGCCCGCCGTCGCAGTCACCGAGCCCGACTACGGCAGCGACGTCGCCGGAATCAAGGTCACCGCAACTCCGGCGCCCGGTCCGAACGGCGCGCCCGGATGGGTGATCAACGGCGTCAAGACATGGTGCACGTTCGGCGCCCGCGCCGACGCGCTGACGCTCCTGGCGCGCACCGACCCCGACCGCTCCAAGACGCACCGCGGCCTGTCGCTGTTCATCGTGCCCAAGCCACGCGGCGACAGCCACGGTTTCGAGCTGGCGCAGGAGCCGATCGACGTCGACGGCACACAGCGCGTCGGCAAGATGGAGGGCCGCCCGATCGACACCATCGGATATCGGGGTATGCACTCCTACGAGATCGCCCTCGAGGACTGGTGGGTGCCGGCGGAGAACCAGGTCGGCATGGAGGACGGACTCGGCAAGGGTTTCTACTTCCAGATGGCCGGCTTCGAGAACGGGCGTCTCCAGACCGCGGCCCGAGCCGTCGGTGTGATGCAGGCGGCGTACGAAGCAGCGCTCGCCTACGCCGAGAACCGCACGGTGTTCGGCGAGGCGATCATCGACTACGAACTCACCCGGGCGAAGCTCGGCCGCATGGCGGTGCTCACGCAGGCGGGGCGCCAGTTCTCGTACGCGGTCGCCACGCTCATGGCCAAGGGCGAGGGAGCGATGGAAGCATCGATGGTCAAGGCCTACGTGTGCAAAGCCGCCGAGTGGGTCAGCCGCGAGGCGATGCAGATCCATGGCGGCATGGGCTACGCCGAAGAGTTCCCCGTGAGCCGGCTGTTCGTCGACGCCCGCGTGCTGTCGATCTTCGAAGGTGCCGACGAGACGCTGTGCCTGAAGGTGATCGCCCGCCAACTCACCACCGCCACCTCCTGACGCTCCCCCTCCCCTTTTCGTTTGCGTGCAGATCCGGATGGGACGGCCCATCCGAATCCGCACGCAAACGGGATGTCAGGTGAGTTCGGCGGCGAGTTCGGCGACCGAGCGGATGCGTTCGAAGTCGGCACCTCCATGGTCGTCGTACGGGTCAACGAGGATCGGGTGGAGGCCCGCGGCACTGGCGGACCCGATGTCCATGGTGACCGAGTCACCGATGTAGGCAATGCGTCCACGGTCGAACTCGGCGAAGTGCACGAGGGCGTGATCGAAGATCGCCGGGTCGGGCTTGGCCACGCCGACGACGTGACTGTCGACGATGCAGCGCATCTCGACGTGTTCGCCGGCGCCCACCTGGCAGATCTCGCGCCGCAGCGTCGCCTCGATCTGGCCGCTGGCGTTGGACACGACCCCCATCGGCACGCCAGCCGCTTCGAGCGCATCGAGCGCGACGCGGGTCTCGGGGATCGTCCAGCGCCACAGCCACGGGCTGCGCGTCAGGCCGAGCACGAACGCCGCTTCATCACGGTCGACCGGATCAACCGCAACGGCTTCGACGTAGGCCTCGTCGTACACCCGCCACGAACCTTCGGGCTCCGATCGATCGGACTTCGCCTTCATGCCGGCATAGTGCGCCCGCCGATAGGACTCGACGTCGGCTGCGGCGCCATAGCGAGCCAGGAGCGGAGCGAGGACGGTCGGATCGGGCAGCACGAGAACGCCGCCCGCGTCGAACAGGACAACGTCGAATCGCGCCGTCACGGGATGCCGACTCAGCCGAGCTTGTCGTGGAGGAACGAGGTGACCTGCGGCCAGATCTCGTCGTACTTCTCCTGGTTCTGGGTCCCCAACGCGTTGTGCGGGGCCATGAAGGCATGACCCGTTCCCATGTGGACGGTGATCGACGCGTCCTTGCCGAGCGCGGTCAGCTCTTCTTGCAGGTGCATCGCCGCCGACGGCGGGAAGAAGTCGTCGAACTCGGCCATGTGGCCCTGGATCGACGCTTCGATCTTCGTGTAGTCAGGTTGGTCGTCGCCCTGCGGGAAGCCGTAGAAGGGTACGGCGGCCTTGACCTTGTCCGGTCGGAGCGCCGCGAGCACGAACGTCAACATGCCGCCCATGCAGAACCCGACCACGCCGATGCCATTGTCGGTGGTCGCGTCGTGATCGGCGAGGAAGTCGACGGCGCCGCTCATGTCACGGCCGGCACGGTCGGCCGGCATCGAACTCATCAGCGCGCCCGCCTTGTCCATCTCGGTGTGGCCGGCGAGCTCGCCGTGGTACAGATCGGGCGCGAGCGCGACGAAGCCGGCCGCGGCGAGCCGGTCGGCCATCTCCTTGATCCCGGAATCGAGTCCCCACCACTCCTGGATCACGATCACGCCGGGACCGCGACCGCCCTCGGGAAGCGCCAGGTACCCCGACGCGTCGTTGCCGTTGCTCGGAAAAGTGACGATGTCTCCCATGGCACAAACGTAGACCGAATCGAACGGGTGCCATACGATCGCAATCGTGACCCAGCTCGACGCCCATCCTTCCGCCGCGGCCTCCCACCTGATCGGCGATGCCTACGCCAACGACCGCGCACGCGTGTTCCACTCGTGGTCCGTCCAGAGCGCGCTGAACCCCACGGTGATCGCGGGTGCCTCTGGCTCGAAGTTCTGGGACGAAACCGGCCGGGAGTGGATCGACTTCACCTCGATGCTGGTCAACATGAACCTCGGCCATCAGCACCCCAAGATGATCCAGGCGATCAAGGACCAAGCCGACGTGCTGTGCATGGTCGCGCCGCCGTTCGCGAACGACCAGCGCAGCGAGGCTGCCCGACTGATCGTCGAGAAGGCCAACCGTGGTGGAACACACGGACACTTCGAGAAGGTCTTCTTCACCAACGCCGGCGCGGAGGCCGTCGAGAACGCCGTCCGTCTGGCCAAGGGCGTCACCGGGCGCATGAAGGTGTTGTCGGCCTACCGCAGCTATCACGGAGGCACCGCACTGACCGTCGGGCTCACGGGTGAGCCGCGGCGGTTGGACAACGAGCCCTCCGTCCCCGGCCTGGTGAAGTTCTGGGGGCCGTATCCGTACCGCTCGGCGTTCCACTCGGAATCGCCCGAACAGGAGACCGCGCGGGCGCTCCAGCACCTGCGCGACACGATCATCATGGAGGGCGCCGACAAGGTCGCCGCCATCATCCTCGAGTCCGTGGTCGGCACCAACGGCATCCTCGTCCCTCCGCCCGGATACCTCGAGGGCCTGCGGGCACTCTGCGACGAGTTCGGCATCGTGTGGATCGCGGATGAGGTGATGGCCGGGTTCGGTCGCACCGGGCAGTGGTTCGCCTGGCAGAACTGGGACGCCCAGCCCGACCTGATCGCGTTCGCCAAGGGTGTCAATTCCGGCTATGTCCCGCTCGGTGGTGTCGTCATCTCCAGTGAGATCGCCCACAGCTACGACGAGCGGGTGTTTCCCGGCGGGCTCACGTACTCAGGTCACCCGCTCGCCTGCGCGACCGCGGTCGCGAGCATCAACATCTTCGATGACGAGGGTGTGCTCGCCCACGCCCGCCACCTCGGCGACGACATCATCGGGCCCGCGCTGACGGACATGGC
>JBGSII010000092.1:0-1752 GCA_041742555.1 Ilumatobacteraceae bacterium | reverse complement strand
GCAGCGGCGACGACGTCGGCATGTTCGATCCCGATGCGCCCGTGCCCGAGCTGGCCCGAGACCTCCGGGAAGTCGCCGAGTGCCTCGGCGCGAAGCGAGGTACGAGCCGCATCGCGAGGTGAGCACGTCCGGTTGCCGGCGAGCACTTCGGTTGCCGGCGCTCCGGCGCCGCACGTAGCGAGCTCGTTCGATCGTCGTGCGACGGCGTGCTCGGTCTCCGCGATGAAGCCGCGCAGCCGCTGGAGATCTCGGATCATCACAGCCACTCCGGCGGCATCGAGCGTCGCTGGATCGGTTCGCTCGAGTTGCTCGACCAAGCGCGTCATCGACATGCCGATCATCCTCGCACGAGGGTGTCACAGAGTTCGGCGGACACGATGGGATCACGCAGCCGGGTCGATAGAGTCCACCGTCCACATGCATACGGGCTGTGGCGCAGCTTGGTTAGCGCGCTTGTCTGGGGGACAAGAGGTCGGGAGTTCGAATCTCCCCAGCCCGACACGGTGACCAGTGGTTTCTCGGCAACGAGGGGCCCTGGTTCGGTTCCTGGGGCCCTAAGGGGGCCCGACGGCGAGCCCGCGGTGCCACACTTCGTCGTCGGCTCCGCCGCCTGTTTGTCGGTAGCCGACCCGGCTTGGGGCGGGGTCGGCTATCTCGCGGCTCGCCCCGAGGAGGCTGGGGCTTGCGGTGCTGGCGGCCATGGTAGGACGCGCCGTTGTTCTCGTCACCTCAAGAGTTGATCAACGATCGTGAGGTGAGCCGCGCGACTTCTTAGCGACGACTACGAGTCGGTGATGCAGAAGCTCACATCAGCCATTGCCAGGATGAGGAACGTCGACGCAAGCCAAGCCGCCAACCATGCAAGAGCGGCGTAGTCATGGAGCCATAGCCTCGATATCGTGATCAGTGGACATAACAGCCAGGTCAACGCCGCGAAAAAGATCAGCGGCTCGCCGTGGCAGATGTAGGAGTCCTGCCCGAGCAGGAACATCGCGTATCCCGAGAGCACAACCGCGAACCCAACAACAACCTCCCAACCCTTCGACACGCGCCAAGGCTTGCGCTTGGGCTTCGGTGTTGGGTCCGCGGTCGCGACTCGGTCGGTGCCGTCGGTGTCACGTGGGGCTTCGGTACTCATGGCACCCTCCCTCGCCTTCAGAATCCACCGCGCGTGGTCCACCGGCAAGGGGCAAACGACCCCAACCAACACGAGCTTGTCAACCGGAGAAATCCCGCCCGCCAGACGGGCGCCGGCGCTTCGCCTTGTCGATGTCGGCGAGTCGACGGAGCGCGGCCACGACGTCGAGGCGTTCCCGGTCGCCGAGCACGCCGGACATGGCAACGGAGCGGGCGAGCTGTTCGAGGTCCTCGGGGGTTGGGTCGTCGGTCACCCGGTGTAGTGTGACGGAGGGGTGCCACGCGAACGGCCCGTCGGCATTCAAGCAATGCATATTGATTCAATATCGGAGCAGGTGGAACAGATGAGCCTGCGCACGCAGGGCAGTAGTGAGGCTCCCGACCGCGTGTCATCTGACGGTGCCACACGCTTGTGCAGCCCCGGCAGGTGAGCCATTCGATAACCGGAGCCGCCCATGGGTCCGTGGTGGGCGCTGACGGTCGACACCTTGGCGATGAGCCCGATCCTCGATCGGGACGGCGCGGTCGTCGTGGTCTCGACGGTGGCTCCGGCGGGGATGGAATTGGTTGTGGGGATCATGGTTGCTCCTTGCGTTGGGTAGCGAGGGTTGCTCG
>JBGSII010000091.1:0-5388 GCA_041742555.1 Ilumatobacteraceae bacterium | reverse complement strand
ACTCCGCGCCGGCTGCTCGGAGCCGTGGGGCATCGTGTCGAGCATCGGCACGGGCGCGGTGACCGCCGGCATCAACCGTTCCGGCGACTGGTTCCGCACGATGGCGGTCGGCTGGGGAGAGCCGAGCGGTTCGTACACCTTGGTGTCCGAATCGCTCAACGCGATCGCCGCCCACCATCACCGCACTGGCCCGGCCACCTCGCTGACGGAGTTGTTTCTCGACCGCCTCGGAGACGCGAACATCAGCGAGATGTTCGAGGCCATCACGCGCGGCAGGTCGAAGATCGGGGGCCGGCTCGCACCCCTCGTCGACCTCGCGGCCGCCGACGGCGACCAGGTCGCCGACGACATCCTGACTCGGGTCGCAACCCAACACGCCGACATGGTGGGTGGCGTCGCCACCGCGCTCTCGATGCTCGACGACGACTTCGAGTTGGTGACCAGCGGCGGCGTCCACTCGGCCGGCGGAGCGTTCAGCGATCGGTTCAGCGCCCGGGTTCACCACCTCTGCCCAGGCGCCGTGCTCACCCCGCTCGCCTGCCGACCCGCGACCGGCGCCGTGCTGCTCGCGCTCGATGCCCTGAGGCGAACGGCGCCATGACCGGCGCGAACATGCCCGAACGGGCACGCGTGGTGATCATCGGCGGCGGCGTCATCGGCACCAGCGTCGCCTACCACCTCGCCAAGCTCGGCTGGAACGACGTCGTGCTGCTCGAACGCGACCAGCTGACGTCGGGCACCACGTGGCATGCGGCCGGCCTGATCGTGTCGGGCGGCATGACCACCGAGACGTTGGCCTGGATGACCAAGTACTCGACCGACCTCTACGCCGGCCTGGAGGCCGAGACCGGGCAGTCCACCGGCTTCAAACCAGTCGGCTACCTGCAGACGGCGAGCAACGCCGAACGCATGCACAAGCTGCGCCGCGAGGCCGACTTCCTCGCCCTGATGGGGATCGACCGCGAGGAGATCTCCGCCCGCGACGTCGCCGACCTCTGGCCGCACGTCGACCCGACCGACGTGATCGGCGGCTTCTTCACCGCCAGCGAAGGCCGCGCCGACCCGTACAACGTCGCGATGTCGCTGGCGGCCGGGGCACGGGCCAACGGCGTCCGCATCGTGCAGGGCGCACCCGTCACCGCGATCACGCAACGCGACGGACGGGTGACCGGCGTCGTCACCGAGCACGGCACGATCGAAGCCGAGTACGTCGTCAACTGCGCTGGGATGTGGGCCCGTCAGGTCGGCGCGCTCGCCGGCGTGTCGGTGCCACTCCAGGCCGTCGAACACGCCTACCTGATCACCGAGCCGTTCGACGGGGTGTCACCCGACCTGCCGATCTTCGAGGACCCGGACCGCTTCGCCTACTACCGCGAGGAGACCGGCGGGTTGATGGTCGGGCTGTTCGAGCCGGTCGCAGCGCCCTGGTCGACCGAGCGGATCCCCGACGACTTCAGCTTCGGCGAGATCCCGTCGGACTGGGATCGACTCGCTCCGTTCCTCGAGTACGCAATGGAGATCCTCCCCGGCCTCGCCGACGTCGGCGTCCGCACGTTGTTCACCGGCCCCGAGAGCTTCACCCCGGACAACGGCTTCCTGATGGGGCAGGCGCCCGAGCTCGACAACTTCTTCGTGGCGGCCGGCTTCAACTCGCTCGGCATCCTCACGGGGGGTGGTGCCGGATCGATCCTCGCGAGCTGGATCGTCGACGGGTTGCCCCCGATCGACGTCACCGGCGTCGACATCGCCCGCCTCCAGCGTTGGCAGACCAACCGGCCGTACCTCACCGAACGCAGCGTCGAGCTGCTCGGACGGCTCCACTCGACCGGGTCGTGGCCGAACTCGCAGCCGACGACCGCCCGCGAGGTGCGCCGATCGACACTCCACGACCGGCTCGTCGCCGCCGGCGCTCGCTTCGCCGAGTCGTCCGGCTGGGAGAACGCGTCCTACTTCGCGCCGCGTGACGCCGACATCGTGTTCCGCTACACCTATGGCCGACCCGACTGGTTCGAGTTCCACGCCGCCGAGCACCGCTCCGTGCGCGACGCGGTCGGCCTGTTCGACATGTCGGCGATGTCGAAGTTCCTGGTCCAGGGTCCCGACGCCGAGCACGTCCTCAACCGGTTGTCGGGCAACGACGTCGCGGTCGCGGTCGGGCGCTGCGTCTACACGCAGTGGATGAACGAACGCGGTGGGGTCGAGGCCGACGTGACGATCACCCGCCTCGACGACGACCGGTTCCAGGTCGTCGTCGCGGAAGCGTTCCACCGGCGGGTCGAGGCCATGCTGCGGCGCGGCACCCCGAGCGGGGCGAGGGTGTACGTCACCGACGTGACGTCGGGACTGGCGTTGCTCAGCGTCCAAGGCCCGAGGTCGCGCGAGCTGCTGGGCCGGCTGACCACGGCGGACCTCGGCAACGACGCGTTCCCGTACCTGAGCGCGCAGGAGATCGACCTCCACCACGCCCGAGCGCTCGCGGTCAGGATGAGCTTCGTCGGCGAGCTCGGATGGGAGCTGTTCGTCCCCTCCGAGTTCGCCCTCGGCGTGTACGACCGGCTGGTCGAAGCGGGCGCCGATCTCGGGCTCACCCACGCCGGGATGGTGACCCTCGAGAGCACCCGCACCGAAGCCGGGCGGCTCGACTACGGCCTCGACATGGAGAACTCGGACTCGCCGTTGGAGGCGGGACTGGAGTTCGCCGTCGATTTCGACAAGCCGGGCGGCTTCGTCGGTCGCGATGCGCTGCTCGCCCAGTACGAACGCCGGCCGTACACGTCGCGACTCGTCCAGTTCCTGCTCGACGATCCCGAGCCGTTGCTCCACGGCGAGGAGCCGATCCTGCTCGACGGCGAGCCGGTCGGTTACATCCGCTCGGGCGCCTACGGGCACACGCTCGGTGGTGCGATGGGGTTCGGCTACGTCGAGCACCCCGACGGGGTGAGCGCCGACCTCGTGCGCGACGCCCGCTTCGAGATCCGCGTCGCCGGCATCTCGATCCCGGCGACGGCCTCGCTGCGTTCGATGTACGACCCGGACAACCTCCGTGTCCGCATGTGAGCAGCACCATGATTCACGTCGCGGCCAGCGTGAGGACAGACTCCGTTCATCTGGCTCCGTGATGATGCTCGACCATGAATCACGCCACGACGCTCCGGGTGCTCCCTCTTCTCGCTGTCGGTGCCGCATCGGTCGCGCTGGTCAGCGCGTCGATGACCGCAGTCGCATCTCCACCGCCGAAGGAGATCAGCCTGGAACCGATCGGGACCTACCGCGATGGCGCGTTCGAGGTGAGCGCAGCAGAGATCGTCGCCCACGACCCCGCCACCCAGCGCCTGTTCGTGGTGAACGCTGATCCGGCTGGACCTGCGATCGACGTGCTCGACGTGTCGGATCCGACGTCGCCGACGCTCGTGCAGAGCATCACCGGCCTCGGCGGCAACCCCAACAGCGTCGCGTTGAACGACGGGCTGCTCGCGGTCGCCGTCGAGAACCCCGTGAAGGACGAGCCCGGCCAGGTGGTGTTCTACGACACCGACGGCGCTGAACTGAACCGCGTCCAGGTCGGGGCGCTGCCTGACATGCTGACCTTCACGCCCAACGGGAAGCAGATCGTGGTGGCGAACGAAGGTGAGCCGTTCGCCGAGTTCGAGGGTGACCTCCCCGCCTACGATCCGGACCGGGACCCGGTTGGCTCGATCAGCATCATCGACATCCGGCGCGGCGTCGGGTCAGCGACCGTGCGAACCGCTGGTTTCGATGCCTTCAGCCGGGACGTGCTGGTCGCCGAGGGCGTCCGGCTCAACCCGACGGTTCCGACCGTCTCGCAGGACCTCGAGCCGGAGTACGTCACGGTCTCGCAGGACTCGCGGACCGCGTGGGTGACGCTGCAGGAGGCCAACGCTGTCGCCGAGATCGATCTCCGCAAGGGTGTTGTCACCGAGGTCTCGGCGTTCGGGCGCAAGGACCACTCCTTGGCCGGCAACGGCCTCGATCCGAGCGACGAGGACGGCGTGGCAGGCATCCGCACGATCGACAACCTGTTCGGCATCCACATGCCCGACGGCATCGCCAACGTCCGCTTCCGCGGCCAGACATATCTCCTGACCGCCAACGAGGGTGACGCCCGTGCGTACACCGGCCTGACCGACGAGTCCCGCGCTCGCGACCTGCGCAACGTCACGGGAGCCGACGACAGGTTCGAGGCACTCTGCGAGACGGAGTTTCCCGATCGCGAGAATCTGATCGAACGAAACCAACTGGGCCGGCTGACCGTGTCGACAATCGACGGGTACGACCCCGTCCGCAACTGCTTCTTCGAACTCCACGCGTTCGGTGCCCGATCGTTCTCGGTGTTCACCACCGACGGTGAGCTGGTCTGGGACAGCGGTGACCAGTTCGAGCAACTGACCCTCGGCGAATTCCCCGACTTCTTCAACTCCGGCCACGACACGGCGGAGTTCGACAACCGCAGCGACAACAAAGGTCCCGAGCCCGAAGGGATCGCTGTCGAGAAGCTCAACGGACGCACCTACGCGTTCGTCGGCTTCGAGCGCATCGGTGGCGTCGTGACGTACGACATCACCAACCCGACCGCTCCGGTCCTCGTCGACTACGTCAACAACCGCGACTTCGCAGCCCAGCTCGCCGGCCAGGAGTCCGACGAGAACTTCGTACCCGGAGCAGAGTCGGGCGACCTCGGACCGGAGGGGATCACGGTGATCCGGGCCAGCGACAGCCCGACCCGGACAGCGTTGGTCGTCGTCGCGAACGAGGTCAGTGGCACCACGACGATCTTCGACGTCGTGCGGCGCCGCGGTCGCTGAGAGCATCCGCAGTCCTCGCGAGTGCGGAATGGGCCGGCGCCGCCGGTTGTTCGTAACCTCGACCGCGAGGATCTGCCGATGCCCGAACCCACTCCCTCCACCCGCCGCGCGCCCCAGGGCGCTCCCGATCGGATCATCGTCAACGGCCTTGTGGTCGATGCCTTCATCGGCGTGCACGATTTCGAGCGCGACGACCGCCAACGGGTGCGGTTCGACGTCGAGATCGACACCGTCGCCGACTATGCGGATCAGGTGCGGGCGACCGGCGACTACGTGTCCTATGCCGATGTCGTCGAGTTCATCGAGGCACGGGCCGCTGCGGACGACCATGTCGAACTCGTCGAGACCTGGGCCGAGCACGTTGCCGAGTTCGCACTGGACAACCAACTCGCGCAGGCGGTGCGGGTGACCGTCCAGAAGCTCGACATCTTCGCCTCCGCCGACGGCGTCGGCGTCAGCATCGAGCGCCGGCGATGAGCGAGCTCACGACGCCCGTCGTCCGTTGCCTGATCGCCCTCGGCTCGAACCTCGGCGACCGGCTCGACAACGTGCGCGCCGGCGTCGC
>JBGSII010000090.1:0-4115 GCA_041742555.1 Ilumatobacteraceae bacterium | reverse complement strand
CACCGTCATGATCCGCGTGCTGCGCCGCGACCCGGTCGACGGCGCCGGTATGGTCGCCGGGATCCAGACCCAACCCGCTGTCCTGGCGTTCGCGGCCGAGCGGGCCGATGGCGACGAGCGAGTCGACACCGGATACGCCCTCGTGTTCCCGCTCGCGATGATTCTCAAACTGGTGATCGTCCAACTGCTCATCTGACGAGCGATCCGCGCCGGACGCGGAACGACCCGGGCGCGCGGCCCGGGTCGTTCGAGTGTCGTCGACGTGCGGTCAGCCGATCGGATCGGCGACCACGTCGGGCTCGTAGGTGCCCTCGAGCGCCGCGAGGAACGCAGCGGGATCCTCTTCTTCACCGTCGCTCGAGTAGAAGGACATCGGCTCGTAGTCCGGGGCTTCGATCCCGAACTCGCGGTACTTCATCATGCCGGTGCCGGCGGGGATGAGCTTGCCGATGATGATGTTCTCCTTGAGCCCGATGAGGCTGTCCCCGCGGCCGTCGATGGCTGCCTCGGTGAGCACGCGTGTGGTCTCCTGGAACGACGCCGCGGACAACCACGACTCGGTGGCCAGCGACGCCTTGGTGATGCCCATCAGCTCGGGGCGACCCTCGGCGGGGCGCTGGCCTTCTTCGACCATACGACGATTCGTATCGCGGAAGCGCTTCGAGTCGACACGCTCGCCCGGGAGGAACGATGTCGCTCCAGGCTCCTGCACGCCGACCCGGCGCGTCATCTGACGCACGATCAACTCGATGTGCTTGTCATGGATCGACACACCCTGGTCCCGGTAGACCCGCTGCACTTCCTCGACGAGGTAGAGCTGCGTCTCGCGGATGCCCTTGATCTCCATGATCTCCTTCGGATCGAAGGGCCCGTCGGTGAGCGGCTCGCCGGCCTTGATGTCCTGGCCGTCCTCGACGATCGGACGCGCGCCGAGCGGCAGCACGACTTCGTGCTCTTCGCCGGCATCGTCGACGACGACGACAGGGATGCCCTTGCCCTCGTCCTCACGCAGACGCAGCACACCGCTTGCCTTGGCAAGGCGCGCCGACCCCTTCGGAGTACGCGCCTCGAACAGCTCGACGACGCGGGGCAGACCGCCTGCGATGTCCTTGCCCGCCACACCACCGGTGTGGAACGTTCGCATCGTCAGCTGGGTCCCGGGCTCGCCGATCGACTGCGCGGCGATGACGCCGACGGCCTCGCCGAGCTCGATCATCTTGCCCGTGGCGAGCGAACGGCCATAGCACATCGCGCACACCCCGAGCTCGGCGTCGCACGTCAGCACCGAACGGACACGCAGGCGCGTGATGTTCGGATCGTCGCGCAGCGCCTCCATCTCCTCGTCGCCGACGATGGTGTTGCGCGGGAGCAGCGAGATCTCCTCGCCGTCCTTCACCATCGGAGTGACGAGTTCGACGTCCTGCAGCAGGGCACGACCGTAGAGCTTGGTCTCCAGATACGAACGACGGTTGGCGGTGTCCGGTGACACGTTCTCGATCCAGACGCCGAGCGTCGAGCCACAATCGTCCTCGCGCACGATCAGCTCTTGCGCGACGTCGACGAGACGACGCGTGAGATAGCCCGAGTCGGCGGTCCGCAGTGCGGTGTCGACGAGGCCCTTGCGGGCACCCGGCGTGGCGATGAAGTACTCGAGCGTCTCGAGGCCCTCGCGGAAGTTCGACTTGATCGGGCGGGGAATCATGTCGCCGCGAGGGTTGGCCACGAGGCCGCGCATTCCGGCGATCTGACGCATCTGGGTCATGTTCCCGCGGGCGCCCGAGCCGACCATCATGTCGATCGGGTTGAACTGCTGCTCCTTGAACTCCTTCTCCATGGCGGCCTGCACCTCGGCGGTGGCATCGGTCCAGATGCGCACCTCCTGCTGGCGGCGTTCGCCGTCGGTGATGATGCCGCGACGGAACTGCTTCTCGACCTTGTCGGCCTGCTCCTCGTAGCCGTCGAGCAGCGCTCGCTTGACCTTCGGGGTCCGCACGTCGTCGATCGACACCGTGAGACCCGACTGCGTCGCGAAGCGGTAACAGAGATTCTTCAACTTGTCGAGCGACTCGGCGACGACCGACTTGTCGTAGTTGTCCGAGAGCCGTTCGACGATGACGCCCATCTCCTTCTTCTTCACCGTGTCGGTGAAGTGGCCGAACTGGTCGGTGTAGTCGAGCGGAAGCGCCTCTTCGAACAACACTCGTCCGACGGTCGTCTCGAAGGGCTCCTTGCCCGGGGGACGCATGGTGATCTTCGCGTGCAGCGCGAGCGTCCCCTCGTCGTACGCGCGCAGCGCCTCCCACAGGTGGCGGAACGTGCGGCCCTCGCCGGCGGTGCCGTCCATCTGCTCGGTGAGGTAGTACCCGCCGATGATGAGGTCCTGCGACGGGGTCACGATCGGGCGACCCGACGCCGGCGACAGGATGTTGTTCGCGCTCAGCATCAGCACACGCGCCTCGGCCTGTGCTTCGGCGGACAGCGGCACGTGGATGGCCATCTGGTCACCGTCGAAGTCGGCGTTGAACGCCGTACAGACCAACGGGTGGATCTGGAGCGCCTTGCCCTCGACCAGCACCGGCTCGAAGGCCTGGATGCCGAGTCGGTGCAACGTCGGCGCACGGTTGAGAAGCACGGGGTGCTCCTTGATGACGTCCTCGAGCACGTCCCAGACCTGCGGGCGGCGACGCTCGACCATCCGCTTGGCGGTCTTGATGTTCTGGGCCAGCTCGAGGTCGACCAGCCGCTTCATCACGAACGGCTTGAACAGCTCGAGCGCCATCAGCTTGGGCAGACCGCACTGGTGCAGCTTGAGGGTCGGTCCGGCCACGATGACCGAACGACCTGAGTAGTCGACGCGCTTGCCGAGCAGGTTCTGACGGAACCGGCCCTGCTTGCCCTTGAGCATGTCGGACAGCGACTTCAGCGGGCGGTTGCCCGGCCCGGTCACCGGCCGGCCGCGGCGGCCGTTGTCGAACAGTGCATCGACGGCCTCCTGCAGCAGGCGCTTCTCGTTGTTGATGATGATCTCCGGTGCACCCAGGTTGAGCAGACGCTCCAACCGGTTGTTGCGGTTGATCACGCGGCGGTACAGGTCGTTGAGGTCCGAGGTGGCGAAGCGGCCACCGTCGAGCTGCACCATCGGGCGCAGCTCCGGCGGGATCACCGGGACGGCGTCGAGGATCATGGCCTTCGGGTCGTTGGTACGACGGCCGTGCTCGTCACGACGGTTGAACGACGCGACGATCTTGAGGCGCTTGATGGCCTTCTGCTTGCGCTGCGCGCTCAGCGGCTTCTGGCCGTCCTGCGGATCGATCGCGTTGCGGAGCTTGATCTCCTCCTCGTCGAAGTCGATCCGGTCGATGAGCGCCTTGATCGCCTCGGCGCCCGTGCCGCCCTCGAAGTACTCGCCGTACTTGTCACGCATCTCGCGCCACAACATCTCGTCTTCGATGATCTTGCGTGCGTGGAGGCTGCGGAATTCGTCCCACGTCCGGGCGATGAGATCGAGCTCGATCTCGTACCGCTCGCGAATGGCCTCGACCTCCTTGTCGGCTTCCTTCTGGATCTTCTTCAGATCGGCAGCCTTGGCATCGACCTTCTCGGCCTCTGCCGCAGTCTCTTCGAGCTCTTTGAAACGGCGATCGATCGCGAGTTCCATCTCCTTCTGGATGGCGTCACGCTCTTCGAGGTACTCGGCCTCGAGGTTCGGCAATGCTTCATGGCGGCCTTCCTCGTCAACCCAGCTCACGAGGTGGGCGGCGAAGTAGATGACCTTCTCGAGCTGCTTGGCCTTGAGCTCCTCCTTCGGCTCGATGCCGGCGAGCAGGTAGGCGAGCCACGAACGGGTCCCGCGCAGGTACCAGATGTGCACGGCGGGCGCGGCCAGCTCGATGTGGCCCATCCGATCGCGACGGACCTTCGAGCGGGTGACCTCGACGCCACAGCGCTCGCAGATGATCCCCTTGAAGCGGACGCGCTTGTACTTGCCGCAGTAGCACTCCCAGTCTCGGGTCGGTCCGAAGATCTTCTCGCAGAACAGCCCGTCCTTCTCGGGGCGCAGCGTGCGGTAGTTGATCGTCTCGGGCTTCTTCACCTCACCGTGCGACCAGTTGCGG
>JBGSII010000089.1:0-5951 GCA_041742555.1 Ilumatobacteraceae bacterium | reverse complement strand
CCGCCGCGGCCTGCTGCACGGCGAGCAAGCGGGCGTCGGCTTCGGCCTGAAGGCGCTCGGCCTCGGCCTGGCGGGCGAGTTCGTCCTCGGCAGCATGAATCTGATCGAGCCGACCGGACAGCCACCCGATCAGGACGCTGAACAACAGCGCGACGATCCCGTAGACGATCATCGCGAACAGCACCGAGGTGTCGAAGGTCGCCGCAACGTCGTTGCCCGTCGTGCCGAGCTCGATCGGGGAGAAGATGCCCCGGAACGGATCCATGACGCGGTCGAGGTTCCGGTAGGCCCACTGCGTGAATCCCGCCGTCGGGTTGGCGCCGAACAGCAGGAGGAAGAAGCCGATCAAGAGGATGATCTCGACGACGATCAGGTAGAAGTAGACGAGGTAGCTGACGGCTCGCAGTGTCCACACGATCGCTTTGCGCTCGCTCAAGGCCTTCGAATCTGCAGTGATCATGGAGGTCACCGTACCGAGCCGGGGCCGTCGCATCGGGGACCCGGCGCACCCGGGACGACACGGTTGAGCAGTCCGGTCCCCATCCGCTCGAATCGCGGGCTGTCGGCCGAGTGGACCAGGTACATCACCCCGAAGTAGATCCCCCACGCCTGAGCGCGACTCCACGTCGAGTCATCGACGCCTCCGGCCGCAAGGCGGAACACAGCACGATGCTCGTCGTCGAAGAGCATCCACCCGATGGCGAAGTCGACCGCCGGATCGCCGGCCGTGAGGTCACCCAGGTCGATGATCGCGCTGATCGAGCCGCCGCTGACGATCACGTTCGCAGTGTGCAGATCACCGTGCAACCAGACGGGCGGACCTGTCCACTCATCGACATCGACCAGATCCTGCCACCGTGCCCGGATGCGCTCGGTGTCGACGAGGCCTTCGAGGCGCAACAACGCACTGTCGAGTCTCGCCCGGGGTTCGCTGGCGGGGCCGCACCGGTACGCGTTGTGCGGCGCGTCGGGTGGAGCCGGGACGTGCAGTGCCGAGAGGAAGGCCCCGAGACGTCGGGCCTCGGACTCCAGGTCGTGCGGTGGCACGTCGGCGGCGACCTCCCCCTCGAACCACGGGCACACGCTCCACTTCCACGGATACCCGGCACCTGGTTCACCGAAGCGGACTGGTGCGGGGATGGGGATCGGGAGACGCGTCGCGAGGTCCGGCAACCATCGCTGTTCATTGGCGACGAGGTCGGCGCCGAGCTGGCGACGCGGCACCCGAACCGTCAGTGGTTCGTCGGCGGCACCATCGAGTCGGAAGATGACGTTGTCCCATCCATTGGCCACTCTCGTGAGACCGCCCCGAGCGAGGTCGGGGTGTTGTTCGGCCAACAGGCGCCCGACGAGCTCATCGGTGACGTCGAACTCGGCAGCGGGGACGTCCTGCACCGCCACCGGCCGCTCACCCCAGTTCGAACTCGGGCAGGTGCAGCAGACGTGCGTCGTTCGAGAACACCTCGATCGGCTTCTCCGTCGGCAGTCTCATCCCGCGTTGCAGGATTCGCATCTGAGTGTGCTGGTTGTACTCGACGAGTGTCACAGCCCAGCCGTCGCGCCCGGCGCGTGCGGTCCGGCCCGAACGGTGCAGGTAGTCCTTGACGTCCTTGGCGGGCTCGTAGTGGATCACCGCGCCGATGTCGTCGATGTCGATGCCGCGCGCGGCGACGTCGGTGGCAACGAGCACTGCGAGCTTGCCCTCGGCGAACTTGCGCAGGATCCGCTCGCGAGCGCTCTGTTGCATGTCGCCGTGCAGTGGCCCGGCATCGACGCCGAGCTCCTCGAGGTTGCGCGCCACCCGATCGCAGTTGCGCTTGGTCTGGCAGAACACGAGGACCTTCGGAATCGACTTCGCAATCGAGCCGATCACCTTGTCCTTGTCCATGTGATGCACGGCGAGGAACAGGTGATGCATCGTGCCCACCGTGTCGGTGGCCTCGTCGATCGCCACGGTCACCGGATCGGTCTGATAATGCTTGATCAGATGGCCGACGTCGCCGTCGAGCGTCGCCGAGAACAGCATGGTCTGGTTCCGGTTGCCACAGTGTCGCAGGATCCACTCGACCTGCGGGGTGAAACCATCGTCGGCCATGCGGTCCGCCTCGTCGAGTGTGACGATCTGCATGTCATCGAGCGAGACCTCGTTCGACTTGATCAGGTCGATCAGGCGCAACGGTGTCGCGATGACGATCTCGACACCCTTGGCCAACTCGTCCACCTGATGGTGCCGCGACGCGCCGCCGTAGACGGGGAGCACGCGCATGCCGGCGTGATGGGCAACGGGTTCGAGGACTTCGGCGACCTGAACAGCAAGCTCACGCGTCGGCACCAGCACCAGGCCGAGTGGTCGAGACGGTTCGGCCTTGTCGGTGATGCGAGCCAGCATCGGCACGCCGAACGCCAAGGTCTTTCCGGATCCGGTCTTGGCCCGCCCACAGACGTCCTTTCCCAGCACGGCGACTGGAATGGCTTCGGTCTGAATCGCGAACGGTTGCGCGAAACCACAGGCCGCGAGACCGTTGTCGATGCGTTCGGGCACCCCGAGATCGAAGAACCCGGTGGGCGCCTCGACTGGAGGGAGTGCGTTGATGGAGGTCAGGTTCGAGGTGTTGACGTGGCCACCGTCGTACGGCTGGTCCGACGTCTGCGGGCGAGAACGCCGGCGACGGGGCGCTCCTCGTCGCGCTGTTGATTCAGTCATGTTGCAGCCCAGCGTACCGGCCGGGCGCGCGACGAGCGCGAGATGGCACCACGCATGCTAAGGTTGTCCTCGATGTTGCGCCACGGCCTCCTTCTGCTTATGTAGGGCGAGCGCCACATACTCGCGTTCGCCCGCACCCCCCGCCTTCCGGTCGGGGGGTTCTTGTTTTTTCACACCCTGTCCCTCCGGACCCGACCCCGACGAACACCCTGTCCTTTCGGACCCGACCCCGACGAACACTCGAACGAACCATCAGGAGAATCCGATGCCTCCCCAGAACGTCACCCCGAAGACGATGCCCTTCGCGAAGTACACGCCGTTCGTGCCGATCGTGCTCACCGACCGCACCTGGCCGAACGTCACCATCGACACCGCCCCCCTGTGGTGCTCGGTCGACCTGCGCGACGGGAACCAAGCCCTCATCGACCCGATGGACCCGACCCGCAAGATGCGGATGTTCGAAGAGCTCGTCGCGATGGGGTTCAAGGAGATCGAGGTGGGCTTCCCGTCGGCGAGCCAGCCCGACTTCGACTTCGTGCGCCAGCTGATCGAGGAGGACCGCATCCCCGACGACGTCACGATCCAGGTGCTGGTGCAGTGCCGCCAGGAATTGATCGAACGCACCTACGAGTGCCTGCAAGGAGCGCCGCGAGCGATCGTGCACTTCTACAACTCGACCAACCCCTTGCAGCGCGAGGTCGTCTTCGGCCTCGACAAGGCCGGCATCGTCGACGTCGCGGTCAACGGTGCGAAGTTGTGCCGCAAGCTCGAAGACGCTGCGGGCGACACAGCGATCCGGTACGAGTACTCGCCCGAGAGCTTCACCCTCACCGAGCCCGAGTTCGCGATCGAGGTGTGTGAGGCGGTGATGGACGTCGTCGAGCCAACGCCGGACAACCCGATCGTGCTCAACCTGCCGGCCACCGTCGAGTGCTACTCGCCCAACGTGTACGGCGACGTGATCGAGTGGTTCGGCCGCACGATCAAGCAGCGCGACTCGGTGATCATCTCGTTGCATCCACACAACGACCGCGGCTGCGCCGTCGCGGCTGCCGAGTTCGGTGTGATGGCCGGCGCCGACCGGGTCGAGGGCACGCTGTTCGGCAATGGTGAGCGCACCGGCAACGTCGACATCATCACGCTGGCGATGAACCTGTTCATGAACGGCGTCGATCCGCAGCTCGACATCAGCGACATCGACAAGCTGCGCCGCACGGCCGAATACTGCAACCGCCTGCCCGTGCATCCACGCCACCCCTACGCCGGAGACCTGGTGTACACGGCGTTCTCCGGCAGCCATCAGGACGCGATCAAGAAGGGATTCGAAGCGCTCGACGCGAAGCGCGGCGACGACGGCGACTACCCGGAGTGGGGCGTGCCGTACCTCCCGATCGATCCCGCCCACGTCGGGCGCTCGTACGAAGCCGTGATCCGTGTCAACAGCCAGTCCGGCAAGGGTGGTGTCGCCTACGTGATGAAGGCCGAGCACGGTTTCGACCTCCCGCGGCGGCTCCAGATCGAGTTCTCGAAGACGATCCAACACATCACCGAGGACTCGGGCACCGAGATCGGCCCGGGTGTGATGTGGGATGCGTTCCAGGCCGAGTACTTGCCCGATGAACCCGGGTTCCGTCTGCGCAGCCACGAACTGCACACCCGTACCGGCGACGACGGGGGCAACACCTCCATCCAGGCCCAACTCGAGATCGATGGCCACGCCCACTCGATCTTCGGCGAAGGTGACGGACCGGTCGAAGCGTTCGTCGCCGCGTTGATCGCCGAGTTCGGCGATCGCGTCGACGGGCATTTCGACGTCCTCGACTATGCGGAGCATGCGATCGGCAAAGGGGCGAATGCGCAAGCGGCTGCCTACGTCGAGACCGTCAGCGACGGAGGCAAAGTGCGTTGGGGCATCGGCGTCGACCCCAACATCACGACAGCCTCGCTGCGCGCTGTGCTCTGCGCCTTCGAACGTCACCAACGCTGAGTGCAACTACAGTCGAGCCGATGACGTCGGTCGGTGGTGCGCTCCGCAGGACCTTGCTGCTCGTGATGTTGGCGGTCGGCGTCGGCGTCATGCTGTCGTGGCGGCGCGGCCAGGGCGCGTCGCCGATGCCCACAGATCCTCCGCAATGGCCGGAGTGGCCCGAACAACCGCCCACAACCGAACCCCCGTCGGTCGCACCCGGAACTCCGACCGATGACCAACCGTGGGTCGCCCCCAACGCCGATGGGTCGGCTCCGGCGAGCCATCCGGTCGAGGTCAAGGAGTCCTCCGGCATCTTCCACGTCCCCGGTGGCCGCTTCTACGATCGGACTCGGCCTGACCGCTGCTATCCGACTGCCGCAGCCGCCGAGGCCGACGGCTACCGTCGGTCGAAGACGTGATCGAGAGCGACCACGACCGACCCCACAGGAGAACGACATGAAGGTGAGCGTCGACTTCGACGTGTGCGCATCGACAGGAGCGTGCATGCAGGTGTGCCCCGAGGTGTTCGAGGTCCGCAGCGACGGCTACCTCTACATCCTCCAAGAGGAGCCTGGCGACGACGTCGCCGAGCGGGTGCGCGAGGCTGCCGACCTGTGTCCCACCGCAGCGATCACGATCGAGGACTGACTGCGCGTTGACCTTCCTCCGCCAACTCGACGCGTCGTGGAGCGCGTCACGATCGATGCTGTGCGTCGGCCTCGATCCCGATCCGGCACGAATGCCACTCCCGCTCGACGGCGTGCACGGTGCCACCGAGACGTTCTGCAAAGCGATCATCGACGCAACCGCCGACCTCGTCTGCGCGTTCAAACCGCAGATCGCCTACTTCGCCAGCCAAGGCGAAGAACGCTCGCTCGAACGGATCTGTCGGCACATCCGAGAGACGTATCCGGACGTGACGCTGATCCTGGACGCGAAGCGAGGTGACATCGGCACGACCGCCGAGCACTATGCGCGGGAGGCCTTCGGCCGCTACGGCGCCCACGCGGTCACGGTCAATCCGTATCTGGGCACCGACTCGGTCGCGCCCTACTTCGAACACGGCGGCGGGATCATCGCACTGTGTCGCACGAGCAACCCCGGTGGTGCAGACATCCAGTCGCTCGTTGCCGATGGTTCACCGGTCTACGCGCACGTCGCCCGTCTGGTCGCCGACGACTGGTCCACCCGCGGCGATTGCGGCCTCGTCGTCGGCGCCACCTATCCCGCCGAGCTCGCCGAGGTTCGAGCCATCGCGCCGCACGTCCCCATCCTCGT
>JBGSII010000088.1:0-21249 GCA_041742555.1 Ilumatobacteraceae bacterium | reverse complement strand
CCCTGAGGCAGGCGACCCGTGCGCGTGCCTCAGTCGGCGCTCACCCACGCGATCGCGTCGTCACGTCGATCGAGCGAGAACAGCTCGAACTCCCCGGGGATCATCCAACCGAACACTCCTGCGAGGTGACGAAGCCAGTCGGCGTCGCTGACGATGGCCGCGCGGTGCCAGGTGCCGTGATGGTGGAGGCCGAGCTTTGCGTCCTGCCACGCGGCGCCGGCGCTGTACCCGTCGAATCGGTCACCGAGGACGTAGACGAGACGCAACGGCCCGTCGACTGCTTCCAGGGCGGGGATCAGGGTCGTTTCGTAGTCATCGGAATGAACGGTCCCGACCGCTTCGAAACCGACGACACCGTCGGGCAGTCCGGTGAGTGCTTCCAACATCGGCGGCCTCCTGTCGCTCGACGACGACGGTATCTCAGGCGGGATTGCGCCCGAGGAAGCGGGCCACGCTCAAGAACGCCGTGTGGGCGACCATGCGGTGATCCGGCCGGACGGCCTGACCCTCGATGTGCCAGCCGCGATGGAGGACCTCGATCGTGCGAGCATCGATCCACTTGCCCTTCAACGCCTCACGCACCTGCACGGCCTGGGTGATCGAGGGCGTGTAGGCGACGAGCAGCCCGCCGGGTTGCAGGACTGCTTCGGCGTTCGGGACCACGTTCCACGGTTCGGGAAGGTCGAGCACCACCCGGTCGAACATGCCCAGTGCGGGATCGATTCCCTCGTAGCTGTCAGCGATGTGGACGTCGTAGCGGTCGAGCGCTGCAGAACCGAGGAAGCTCTCGACGTTCTTCTTCGCCCGATTCGCGAAGTCGTCGCGGATCTCGTAGCCGACGATGTCCGCTCCGTAGCGCAGCATCGTCATCGACAACGCCCCGGAACCGATCCCGGTCTCGAACACACGCACACCCGGCCCGATGTCGGCGAGCATGCAGATCGGGGCGAGATCCTTCGGGTAGATCACCTGGGCCCCACGGGGCATCTCGACGACGAAGTCCTCGAGCGTCGGGCGGAGCACGGTGTACTCCGAACCCTTCGTCGACCGGACGACCACACCCTCGCGCTGGCCGACCACATCGCTGTGCGGGACGAAGCCGTTGTGGCTGTGGAACTCACCGCCCTCGACGAGATCGATCATGTAGCGACGCTTCTTGGCGTCGAGCAGCAACACCTTCTCCCCTGCCGTGAACACTCCCGTCATCGTCGTCTCCCCTTGCCACGCGTCAGCATCATCTCCACCGGCACGGGTTCGTGCGCGGCCGACTTCTCGAGCAGTCTGCAGAACGCGCAGACCTCACCGGTCGTGGGTGATCCGCATCGTTGGCATTCGTTCAGGTCGCCAGCGGCAGCCGCCGACTGCCCGGCGAGCAGCGGCGCCATCCGCTCGAGGAAGCCGAGGTAGAACGACGCCTTGGAACCCGGTGACTTCGCTTCGACCGAGTTGAGCGTCTCCTTGTACGACAGGTGCCGGTTGCCCGCGGCGATCGGGCACTCCTCCACGACGTAGTCGATGCCTCGCACGAGACACCAGGCGGCCATTTCGCGTTCGGTCAAGCGGATCAGCGGCTTGACCTTCTTCGGGAATCCGTTCGTCGCGGGGAGCACCGGCATCTGACGGGCGAGGTAGTCGATGTCCCATCGCAGCGTGTTACCGAAGAGCACTGCCGCCTCGTCGTCGAGGTTGTGCCCGGTCACCACGACGTCGTAGCCGCCGTCGAGGGCGGCCTGGTCGAACAACCGCCGCTTCGAGAGTCCACACGCCGAACACGGCACACGTCCGGTCGCTCGCGCTGCTGTCGGAATGTCGTAGCCATAGTCGGTGCGGAGGTCGATCGTCGTCAGATGCAGACCTCGTTCGTCGGCGAAGCGGCGCACATATCCGCCGCTGTCGGTCGAGTACTCGCCGATCCCGAGCCCGATGTAGAGGCCGTCGGCCTGGTATCCGGCCTCGATCAGCATGTCCCACACCGCGAGCGAGTCCTTACCGCCGCTGACCGCGACGAGGATCCGATCGTCGGCCGACAGCATGTCGAAGTCGTCGATCGCCTTGGCCATCTGGCGCCGGCACAGCTGCTGCAGGTGCTCGGCGCAGAATTTCGCGTTGTGGCGAGGCAGGTCGATCACCGCCGGCGCCTTGCACACCCGGCACTTGCTCCCGACTCCGGTCATGTGACGAGCGGCATCAGTCCGCACCACCCGAGATCACCGGGCGGACCTCGATCGTGTCACCGTCGTCGAGCCGAGCATCGCCCGGAACGAGCGTGCCGTTGCAGATCACCAGGTGGGCCTCACGGTCGAGGCCCAGCTCCTCCAGGAGCCGATCGACGCTTCGACCGCCGTCGACCTCGATCTCCCGCCGCGGGTTTCGCAGCAGGACCTTCACGATCGGAGTCGAGCCTCGACGCTCGCGATGGCCTCCGCCTCGACGCGGCGCAACTCGGCGCGCCGCTCACGCCGGCCGAGGCCGCGAGCAGGCTCGATGGCTCGCACGTGCACGTGGTGACCGGGGCCGATTCGCTCGACAGCCAAGCGGTCCGGCGACTTCCTGACCAGCAGCCGGTGCAGCTCCTGGCCGACCAGGCCGATGCCCACCAGCCGCCAGAGTGGACGTCCCAGGATCAGGCCGTCACGGATCGCGAGTCTCCGCAGGTGCTGACTGTGGCCCATCAGCATCATGGCGACGGGACGGAGGGACTCGTTGCCACCGAACAGGCCCCGCTTGATGATCTGGCGCCGGAGAATCACCCGTGGGCGCAGCGAGTACGGGAGCAGCGCCATCAGATCCGTCGGATCTCGACGACGGCGCTGCGCTTCTTGCCCGAGCGCTTGCCGAGGAGGAAGAAGATCAGCAGCAGCACCATGCCGCCCGCTGCGGCCGTGGTGGCGATGGTCGACTTCTTGCCCTCGACGGTGTCCTGCACGTCACCCTGCAGCGCTCTGAGCTTGTTCTCGATGTCCTGCGGCGTGATCTTGGTGGGTTGCGCGGGCGTGGTCTTCTTGGCCATGGCACAGGCTCCTTACTTCGGTTCCTTGTGGAGGGTCGCCTTCTTGATGCGCATCAGGGTGATCGCGAGCACGACCCCTGCGACGATCAGCACGATCAGGTAGGACAGCCACGACAGGCTCCCTGTTGCGGATCGTGTCCATTCGGTCTGCAGCAGCCGGAGCAGCCCGATCAGGATCAGGACCAGTCCCAATCCGAGTGACGCAGCGGCGGCGAATCCGAAACCGAGCCAACTGCCTGCCCCACGAAGTGGTCCGAGCGTCTCCTGCTTCGCGTACTCCTTGACGTAGTCGATGACATCGCCCACCGACGCAGCCTCCTCGGCCAGTTTCGCCTTCTCGGCCTGTCGGGCGAGGCGCTCTTGGAGATCACTGCTGTCTGACACGATCCATGTTTCTATCACGCAGGCAGCCTGAGGGCCGCAGAGCCCGACCGAGCCGGAGGTCACGACAGGCGGAATCTCAGCATTGCCTCGACGTC
This sequence comes from Ilumatobacteraceae bacterium, assembly GCA_041742555.1. Taxonomy (GTDB): domain Bacteria; phylum Actinomycetota; class Acidimicrobiia; order Acidimicrobiales; family Ilumatobacteraceae; genus Sva-07. The sequence goes on along the minus strand of JBGSII010000088.1, from coordinate 17,760 downwards.
ATCGAGGATCTCGTCGAGCAGCTCGAGCCGCTGGGCCGGCCCTGGCGCAGCGAGCAGTCGGAATCTGTCGGCCGGCCCGATCGGAGCGAGTGTCGCCAGGTGGTACGTCGCGAGGAGCGGATCGTCGGAGATCTCGTCATCTCCTGCGACCGTCCCGGCGGGCTCAGCCCCGCCCGGTCCGTCGTCCACGCGCTCGGCGACGCGCATCGCGAGGACGCGCGCGGCACGCACTCTCGCCTGCGACGCGGCGACGCCGACCGCGAGCCCGGGTGGATCGGGATCGAGGTCGGGCCAGTCGTCGACGTCCGCGATCGGGTACGGATCGTCAGGCAACCACGCATTGATCCGAATTCGCCTCGTGCCGACTGCCACCAGTGCGTAACGGTTCTCGTCGATCGCGTCGACCTGCAGCATCTGTGCGACCGTGCCGACCATCACCCGATCGTCGCCACCGCCCGTCTCCCAGCCACGCGAGATGAGCGCCTGACCGAACTCGGGATCCCCGTCGGCACGCAAGCAGTCGCGGATCATGTCGCGGTATCTCGGCTCGAACACGTGGAGTGGCAGGATGCCGCCCGGAAGGAGCACCGAGCCCAACGGGAACATCGCCATGACCGCCATCGTCGTCAGCGCGGGCCCAGCGACTCGGGATTCGGTGCTGTCGGATACGCGGCCAACCGCTCAGCGAGCGCGGACCAGTAGCTCCGGTAGCCGTCGGTCGTGACGTAGCCCTGGCCGTTCAGGACGAGCGCGAACTCGAGCAGGTCACCGTTCGGGGCGTCGAGATAGCCGGCGAGCGCCTTGACCTCGGGCGGGTCCTCGTCGGCCGGTGGGTTGGTCAGCGTCCCGGTCTTGCCGACGAGTGCCCCCTCGACCGGACTCCCGAGGAAGTCGTCGATCAACGTCCCGCTGCGTCCGGCCAGCGGCAAGCCGTCGACGGCAGGAATGGTGGCGAGGTGGGTGAGGACGCCGATCAGGGCGTCGCACGTCAAGCGGTTGTTCGCGCTGAGTCCCGATCCGTCGGCGAGCACGGTGTTCTGCATGGGAACGCCCCACGATCGGACGGTGGCGCCCAACACCTGCAGCCCCGCAGCGGTCGTGCCGGCATCGGCGCCGGCGATGCCGAGTTCCTTGAGGAGCATCTCGGCGGTGTCGTTGTCGCTGCGGGTGAGCATGTCGGCGACGATCCTGGACAGCGGGGCCGACTCGACCGTCGCCAGCACCGGCGTACCGGGTGCGAGCACGCCGGACTGCCAGCCGTTGGCGACCGTGACCCCACGATCACGCAGCAGCCGGGCGAACTCTCGGGCGGCGGCTTCACCCGGGTCGCGTTGTCGGCCCGAGCGGCCGACGGTCTGCCCGTCGTTGACGACGAGTCCAGCGATCGGGCCTGCGTCGATGAAGGCGACTCCTGGGGCCCATTCCGGGTTGACGTACTGGTCGTCATAGCGGGTCGCATCGCCCACGATCGAACCACGGATGCTGGTGATACCCGCTCGGACCACGGCGTCGGCAAGAGCGTCGAGCGACGTGGTCGCCTCGGTCGTGGGTGGATCAACCTGCGGGGTGAATCCGGACGCGACCAGCAGCGGATCGCCGCCACCGACGAGGAAGAGATCTCCGTCGACGATGCCATCGACCGCGGGAGTCGACGCCACCGAGGTGGAGAACGTGTGGTCCGCGCCAAGTAGCTCGATGGCCGAGCCGGCGACCAGCAGCTTGCTCGTACTCGCAGGGATCACCCCGATGCCTCCGTTCCACGACCCGACGGGGCGACCGTCGACCGACACGGCGAGGCACGATCGTTGGTCGACGAACACCGCCAGCTGACCCAGTGCGGCAGCGAGGTCGTTGTCGGCGCCGAGTTGGGCGAGCGCTGCGGGGTTCCGGCGATACACCAGTATCGGTGTCGCCAGGGCAGGACTCGGTTCGACCTGGGCCCCGGCCGACGCAGTGACCACCGCGTCGGACTGCGTTGCTGCTTCGTGTTCGTCGGCCTGCGCATCGCTCCACAGGAGCAGCGCGCTGAGCGCCACCACCGGCACGAGCGCCATCACCACGAGCCAGATGAGTGGCGCAACGCGGTAGCGCACGGGAACGCCCGCGACTGCCGCCACTCCATCGGGGCGAAGGTCGTTCGCGTCACTCACCTCGGACCCACCTCCGCCGGGGAGGCTCCCGCAGGATAGGTGTCGAGCGCATCGGCGAGCGCGTCCCAGACGGGTCGATACTCGCTCTGATCCGAGATGGTCGGACCGTTGAGGATCACGACGTACTCGATGGCGCTCCCTCCCTCGACGGGAAGGTAGCCGGCGAGTGCCTTCACCGCCGGCGGGTCGACGTTGAACGGCGGGTTGTTGAGCGTGCCGGTCTTCCCGCGAAGTCGGCCTGCCACGGCGTGATCGACGAACGCCGTCGCCAGAGTACCGGTCTGGCCTGCCACGGGCAGCCCCTGCCCGATCGGTGAGTCGAAGCCCATGCGTTGCAACACGGTGAGGACAGCATCACACGTCAGGCGGTTGTCGAGACTCAGGCCCGACCCGTCGGCGAGCACGATCGGAGCGACATCGACTCCCGACTCGACCAGGAACTCGCGTACGATCGCGAGTCCGGCCTCTCGTGTGCCGGGAGCCGCTGTCGTGAAGCCGAGCTCCTTGACCACCATCTCGGCGGTGTTGTTGTCACTGTTCGCCAGCATCTCACCGACCACGTCCGAGAGCGGTGCCGAGTCGATCGACGCCAACTCGACTGCGTCGTCCGGTGCCGTGCCGGTCGAGGCAGCGCCGATGACGCTGATCCCCCTGGCCTCGAGGAGCTGTGTGAACTCGCGAGCGGCCGCTTCGACCGGGTCGCCGGCGCGTAGCTCGTCGCCGAGCACCCGCGAGTCGTTCGCCATCAGCGCGTCGTAGGGACCACCTTCGAGTCCAGCCACACCGTCGCCCCATCCGGGCGCGAAGAACTCGTCGTCGTATCGGCTGCCGTCACCGACGATCGAGCCGGTGATCTCGGTGACACCCGCTGCTGCGACACGGTCGGCGAGCGCGTCGAACGATGTCGGTGACGTCACGGGATTCAGTTCGAGATCGGACTGCGCATACCAATCCGACGACAGCAGCGGATCGCCGCCCCCGACGAGGTAGAGGTCGCCCTCCACGACCCCGCTCTCGGGCGGGACGACGCCAGCCACGGTCGTGGTGTAGCGGAACTCCGAACCGAGCCGATCGAGCGCGGCCGCAGCGACAGGGATCTTCTGGTTGCTCGCCGGAATCACGGCGATGTCGGCGTTGCGTTCGCCGATCAGCTCGCCGTCGACGGAGACGGCGCCGCAGGAGCGGTCGTTCACCGAGGCGAGCAGCGGGCTGATCTCCGCGGCGAACGCGTCGCTGTTGAGGTCCCGAGAGATGACGGTCGGGAGCCTCCGCAACGACGTGACCGCCGTCGACAACGCTGGCGTCGGAGTCGCGGCGACCGCATCGGGATCGACCGGTGGCGCCGGCTCGTTGCCGTCGCGTTGGCTCGTCGACCACGAGCGCACTCCGAGTAGGGCAACGACCGGAAGGATCGCCACGATACCCAGGACGATCCACGGGCCCGGGCCTCGTCTCCGACGTCCAGGGCGCGACGTCGAGCGTCTCTGACTCACCGGTGACGTGCCTCGCGATGTTTCGTGTACCGCACGAGATGGCCCAGGGCCGTGACGGCCTGGCCACCGCTCGGATAGCACAGACGCCCGAGTCGACGAACGGTCGCAGGGCCGGCGTTGTCGGGATCCGCGACTGCCAGCTCGGTGGCGACCAGGATCGGCTTGCCGGTTGTGAGGCTCAACTCGTGGGCGGCCTCGGCGAAGCGCGTGTCCTGGCGCTGGTGGTACGCAACGATCCGCTCGAGCCCATGATCGGGGTAGAAACGACCATCGCGCATCATTCGTGCCTGGTTGCTCTGGATTCCGATGCCGAGATAGACCACGGCGTCGACCTCCGGATGTTCGGCGATCAGCGCCATGACCTCCGGGATGGTGTCGCGAACCTCGCCGCCTGCGCAGTCGACCGGATTGTTGCGGCTCCACCGCGGCGGCAGCTTCGCATCGATCGCGGTGCGCAGATCGTCAGGGAGTTCCATCAGGACGAGGTCGGGATCACGCGTGATCGCGTCGGCGGTCACGACGCCCCAGCCGCCGGCGGTGGTGAGCACGACCGTGTTCGGTCCCTTCGGGAGCGGCTGGGTCGCGAACGTCGCCGCCGCCTCGAACGCCTCGGTCACCGTGGCAGCACGCGTGATTCCCGCAGCGCGGCATTCGCCGTCGAAGATCTTGTCGTTGGCGGCAAGGGCACCGGTGTGACTCGCCGCAGCGTGGGCTCCTCCTTCCGTTGCACCGCCCTTGACAAGGACCAACGGCTTGCGCGCGGCGGCGCCGGCGAGGCGGTCCATCAATCCGCGCCCGTCGACGACACCCTCGACGTACGCGAGCCCGACCGAGGTGGCTGGATCGTCGGCGTACCAGTCGAGGTAGTCGGCGACGGTGACTGCGGCCGCGTTGCCGGCCGACACCGCCCGACTGATCCCCACGCCGCTCGCTCGCGACATGTTCAGGAAGCTCGACACGAAGTTGCCGCTCTGGCTCGCGACACCGATGCCGCCCGACGGCGGGTAGGGCGCCACGATCTGGGCGCACAGGTTGGCCGGCGTGCTCACCACGCCCTGGCCGTTCGGGCCGGCGAGCAGGATTCCCAGGTCGTCGGCCAGTGCCACCAGGTCGTTCTCGGCCTGCTGGCCCTCGTCGCCGGCTTCGCCGTACCCGGCGGACGTCAAGAACGCCGCCTTGATGCCCTTTGCTGCGCACGCCCGGAGGAGATCGGGGTTCGCCGCAGCCGGTGTGCACACGAACACGAGGTCGATGACGCCGTCGGGCAGATCCGCGATGTCGGCAACGGTCGAAACGCCGAGGACCTCCTCGCCCTTGAGGTTGGTGCCGTACACGCCCCCGCGGTAACCGCTCGCGAGCAGGTTGTGCAGCGACACGAACCCGAACTTCCCGGGATGGGTGGAGGCGCCGGTGACCACGACGCCTCGCGGCTCGAACAACGCACGAAACTGCTCGTCGGTGGGCCGCGGCCGACTCCGGGCTCGGGTTCCCTCCGTGCTGGCCGCGGTTTCGACCAGACCGTCGACTGCGACCAGCGAGCCGTCCGGTTGCACGATCAACGGGTTGATGTCGACGCTGGCGACGTCGGTCCGCTCGCTGGCCAGGCGGCCGAGGCCCACGATCACCTCGACGAGCTGTTTGCGGTCCACCGCTGCCTCGCCCCGGAACGCGCCGAGCAGCTTCTGGGTCGCGAGGTCCTCGATCATGCCCGACGCCGTGATCTCATCGACGGGTGCCGGTCTGAACACGACGTCGGCGACGGCCTCGGCGAGAATGCCTCCGATGCCCAACATCACGGTCGGGCCGAACTGAGGGTCGCGCACGACGCCTGCGATCAGCTCGCGATTCCCCGAGATCATCGGTGCGATCAACACCGAGACGGCGCCGTCCTCTGGAGTCGCAGCGAGGAGGAGCTCACCGGCGGCCGCCTCGACCGCAGCGCGGTCGGCGAGGCGCAGTCTGACCAGGCCCCGCTCGGTCTTGTGGGCGATGGCGTCGCCGTTCAGCTTGGCGACGACCGGATAGCCCAACCCGTCGGCAGCATCGCCCGCCTCGGCGGCGGTGTTCACGACCCGTTCGACGGCGATCGGCACGCCATACCCGGCGAGCAAGGCCTTGGAGTCACGTTCGGACAGTGTCGTGTGCGCGTCGGGGGTCGTGTCTGGAGTCGCCATGAGCACACCACGGTACCCCTGCTCGGAGGCCCGATCGCGGTCGGTCGCGCCCGCTTCGTTCTTCAGCCGATGGCAGGAGCGACGTTGTAGGTCAGCACGCTCTTCGCGATCAGTCGACCGCTGGTCGCGCCGATGGCTTCGCTCTCACAAAACACGACCGTACGCCCGCGTCTGGTCACCCAGCCTTCGGCGACGACGTCTTCGTCCTTGACCGCACCGATGAACTGGACGTGCAGATCGACGGTCGAGTAGCGATCCTTCGGTCCCAGCGTCGATCCGACAGCAGGGACCAGCACTGCATCCATCAGTGATGCGATCGCTCCTCCGTGCACGACACCGCCGGGTTGGAGCAGTTCGGCCCTGAATGGCAGGCGCATCCGGCAGTAGTCGATCCGGGTCTCCTCGACCTCCAACCCGAGCAACATCGGATAGAAGACCGTCTCGGACCGCCCGAACTTCGCCCACCTGGCGGCGGCGTCCACGGGCAGCGGCTCGTACTGCTCGGCTCGGGCGGTCATGGTTCGATCAGTCATGGTTCGATCATCAGGGGGTCAGCGCGGCGCGGAAGAATTCGATGATGTGCTCGCTGCGTCGATCGAGCGCCTTCGGCGCCAACGGGTCCTCGTCGAGCAACCCTTCGAGGAAGGGGGCGTCCGAGAAGTAGCTGAGCAACGCGCCGTACCCGGTGAGCAACAGCTGTTCGGGGTTCTGATGGCGGAACACCCCCGCGTCCATCTCGCGCCCGAGGTAGTCGGCGGCCCGATCGAACATGGGCCGCAGTACCGCAGCGAGGTCGATACCGAGGTGCGACCCGCCGTCGATGGCCTCACGCCGCATCAACGTGACGTAACTCGGGTTGTCTGCGAAGTAGCCGAACCCGGCTCTCAGGACCTGCTCCACCTTCGGCCAGCCGGTTGACGGTGAGTCGATCGCTCCCGCGAGGCGTGCGAACCAGTCCGACAGCAGACGCTCGAACACCTCGCCGTACAACGCGTCCTTCGACGGGAAATGATGCAGCAGGCTCGGGCGCCGGATCCCGACCTCGGCGGCAATGTCGTTGAGCGATGTGCCGCTGTAACCGGCGTGAGCGAAGCACGACAGGGCCGCGTCGAGGATCTGGTCACGAGTGGACCGATCCCCGACGGGTGCGTCGCTGACGACACTCGATTCGACGTCCGGCTCCGACATGGTGACGTCGAACGCTACAGCCGTCTCGGCCATGGGTGATCAGGCAGGCGGGTAGACACCCATCTGCTTGGCCTTGTCGGTCTGCCAGAAGATTTCGGCGATCTCGTCGATGTAGGCGACGAGCTGCTCACCGACGGCGGGGTCCATGGACTTCTTCGCCTCTCCGGCCTGATGGATCGCCTTCCAGAACAATTCGTGCAGCTGGGGGAACGCCGCGAAGTGATCCGGGGCGAAGAAGTCGGCCCACAGCACCATCAGGTGGTGCTTGGTCTCCTCTGCGCGCTGCTCTTTGATCATGATGCAGCGGTTGCGGAACACCTCGTCGTCCGATTCGGCGTACTTCTTGGCGGTCTTGACGACCGACAGCGCCTCGATCTTGGCCTGCGCGGGGTCGTAGACACCGCAGTAGAGGTCGCAGTGGGCGTGTGCGACGGTGGCGGAGGCGAACAGTTTGGCGAACATGACAGGGGCTCCTCGGTGATGCAGGGTTGGTGGTGGGTTCGACGGTTCGGGAGGCCGTCGAGGGGAAACATACACTCCGCCGCGATGACGTTGCCCACCCGTCCCCGCGCACCGCGTCGGTTCGTGGTGTCGGACCGGTCGATGGAGCCGACATTGGTCGACGGTCAGGGACTTCTCGGCGTTCCCACGCTCCGAGTGAGGGTGGGACAGTTGCGATGCGTCGAACACCCCCACCGCCGAGGGTTCTGGCTCGTCAAGCGGGTGTCGGAGGTCCACCCGGACGGGACGATGTCGGTGCTGTCCGACAATCGTGCAGCGACACTGGTCGACTCGCGTTCCTTCGGACCGGTGCCCGTTGCCGGTTCCTATCGAGTCCTGGTGCGGATCCCGCGTCGGTTGATGTGACCGCGCCCGCTCGTTTCGTACAGTTGCGACCATGCAGATCGTCTCAGCGTTGTTCGTCGAGCACTTCGAGATGCGCGAGGCGCCGGGACCGTCGACCCGCATCGATCTCACCGGCGTCATGTTCTCCCAGGTGGCGCCGCAGCCCGCGCCGGTGACGATCACGCCGCATCTGGTCGCGCTGATCTTCTGCCCCGACGACGAGGTCGGCTCCGGGGTCTTCGAGGTGGTCTTCCGGCGAGGGACCGCCCACGACAGTGAGCAGATCGCACGGAACGTCAGCCCGTTCAGCGTCGAGCCCGGAAAGTTCACCTACCGCTTGGTGCGCGGTGAACTCGAGTTCGCCGACTACGGCCAGATCTTCGCCCACTGCCGTATCGACCACGGCCCGTGGCACCTGGTTCCGTTCACGCTGCTGCCACCGCTCTGATCACCCGTTTCCGGCGCGCTGATTCGGGTACCCTCGCCGCGTGCCGTTGACTGCAGAACAGGACCGACTCGCCGTCTCGCTCATCCGAGGGATGGCGATGGATGGCCCACTCGCCGCCAACAGCGGCCATCAGGGCACTGCGATGGCGCTTGCACCGCTCGGTCACGTTCTCTACAGCCGAGTGATGCGGCACGATCCCGCCGACCCGGCGTGGCCGGATCGCGATCGGTTCGTGCTGTCGAACGGCCACGCCTCGATCCTGCAGTACTCGCTGCTGTTCTTGTCGGGCTACGGACTCGACGTCGAGGATCTGAGGGAGTTCCGCCAGTGGCACTCGGCGACACCAGGTCATCCGGAAGCCGGGCACACCCCAGGGATCGAGGTCACCACCGGGCCGCTGGGACAGGGCTTCGCGAACGCGGTGGGGATGGCGATCGCCGAGGAGAGCCTTCGGGCGCGTTTCGGTGCCGACGCGCAGGACCACTTCACCTTCGTCATCGCCGGGGATGGATGCATGATGGAAGGCATCAGTCATGAGGCGGCGTCGCTCGCCGGCCATCTCGGGCTGGGCAGACTCATCTGCGTCTTCGACGACAACCTCATCACCATCGACGGCCCGACGAGCGTGTCGAGCAGCGACGACACGGCGATGCGCTTTCGTTCCTACGGCTGGGACGTCGTCGACCTCGGTGAGATCGCCGACGACCTCGACGCGCTCGAGCAAGCGCTCGTGGCCGCCAAGCAGCAGACGGCGCGGCCGTCGCTGCTCATGCTGCGCTCGCACATCGGACACCCCTCCCCTGATCACACCGACACACACGGAGCCCACGGCAACCCGTTCACCGCCGACGACGTCGCGCGGACCAAGGAGGTCATGGGGATCCCCGACGAGCCGTTCTGGGCACCGGCTGATCTCGTCGCGGCGTACCGGCGCGAGGTCGGTGAACGAGGAGCCACCGCGCGCACCCAGTGGGAGAACCGCAGTGCTGCGGTCGTGGGTTCACCCGAGTGGCGAGCAGCCTGGGCGGCGACCGGGACCGAAGGCTGGGATGCAGCACTGCCCTCCTACGCCCTCGGAGAATCGGTCGCCACGCGCAAGGCGATCCAACGCGCGCTCGACGCAACGTACGATCGTCTCCCGGGACTCGTCTCTGGCTCGGCCGACCTGACCGGCAGCAACGGCACCGGCCTGGACCGAACCACGCCGTTCACCTCGACGGACCGAACCGGGCGCTACGTGCACTACGGGATCCGCGAGCACGCGATGGGCGCAGCGCTCGTGGGCATGGCCCGCCACGGCGGCACGTTGCCGATCAGCGGCACCTTCTTCGTGTTCGCCGACTACATGCGTCCCGCGATCCGGCTGGCAGCGCTCTCGAACGCGAACGTCTGCTTCGTGTTCACCCACGACTCGGTGGGAGTCGGCGAGGACGGCCCCACCCATCAGCCGATCGAACAACTCGCGAGCTTGCGCGCGATGCCCAATCTCCACGTCGTGCGCCCCGCCGACGGGAACGAGACGATTCAGGCGTGGGCCGACATCGTGCGCCACGATGGTCCATCCGCACTCATTCTCAGTCGCCAGAATATTCGCGTGGTCACCGATGGCTCTGCGGTCGCACGAGGTGGCGGCATCGTGACCGATTCCGACGGTCCGCCGGATGTCGTGCTCGTGGGCACGGGGAGCGAGGTCGCCCTCTGCGTCGACGCTGCCGACCGGTTGCGTGAGCAGGGCCGAAGCGTCCGCGTCGTCAGCCTGCCGAGTTGGGATCGCTTCGAGGCGCAGGACGAGGAGCTTCGCGATTCCGTCCTACCGGCCGGCGTTCCGACGCTGTCGGTCGAAGCAGGCACGACATTTGGTTGGGAACGTTGGTCCGACGACTCGATCGGGATCGATCGCTTCGGCGCGAGTGCGCCTGGCGAACTCGTGCTCGAGAAGTTGGGTGTCAACCTCGACCACGTCGTCGAACGTGCCCTGGCGCTTCTCGACTGAGCGACGGTTCTCTGTATCGGTGAGTATCGGTGAAGACCATCTCGAAAGGACGCCATGGCTGAGGACAGGATCATCGCCCTGCACGACGAGCAGGGACAGAGCGCGTGGCTCGACAACTTGAAGCGTGACTACATCACGTCGGGCAAACTGGTGGAGATCCGAGATCGCGGGGTGCGCGGGCTGACCTCGAACCCCTCGATCTTCCAGAAGGCGATCCAGGACTCGTCGGACTACGACGCACAGTTCGCAGCGTTGCGCGCCGAGGGGGCCTCGATCGACGATGCGTACTGGGAAATGGTCGTTCGCGACATCCACGGCGCCTGCGACGTCTTCTCGAAGGTTCACGACCATTCCGACGGCGTCGACGGCTACGTCAGCGTCGAGGTCGACCCAGGGCTCGCTCACGACGGACCCGGGACCGAGTCAGCCGCACGCGGCCTCCATGAACGCCTCGACCGCCGCAATGTGATGGTCAAGATTCCCGGGACCACCGAGGGACTGGCACCGATCGAGCAGATGATCGCCGAGGGACGGTCGATCAACGTCACCCTGATCTTCAGCCTCGATCGCTATCGCAAGGTGATGGAGTCCTATCTCGCCGGGCTCGAGCGGCTGGCGGTCGATCCCGGCGCCGACCTCGCCGCCGTGGCGAGCGTCGCGAGCTTCTTCATCAGCCGTGTCGACTCCGAAGTCGATCGTCGCCTCGAGTCGATCGGGACCGACGAGGCGCTCGGGCTGCGCGGCAAGGCCGCTGTTGCGCAGGCGAAACTCGCCTATCAGCTCTTCACCGAGATGTTCTCCGGGCCTCGTTGGGACGCACTGGCGCGCCGCGGCGCCCGCGTGCAGCGACCCCTCTGGGCATCGACGTCGACCAAGAATCCTTCATATCCCGACACGTTGTACGTCGACGAGCTGATCGGTCCGCACTCCGTCAACACGCTGCCCGACAACACACTCGCGGCCTTCGCCGACCACGGGACGCTCGCGCGCACGATCGACGCGGATGTCGATGCGGCCCGAGTGGTGTGGAGCGACCTTGCGAGGGTCGGCGTCGACATGAACGATGTTGCCGACCAACTCGAACGCGAGGGTGTGTCCAGCTTCCAGACGTCCTTCGACGAGTTGATCGCCGCACTCACCACCAAGGCGGCAGCCCGCTGATCCTCCCGCGGAGAATCTCACGCGGGAAGGATGTTGATGGTGAGTCGGGGGTAGCCCTGGGCGCCATTGGGGGCGACCGGCGCGTACTCCTCGCTCTGCGGTACTCCGTCGCCGTCGAACGCCCGCGCCTCGATCAGATGCTTTCCCGGCTCGGCGTTCAGCCGGTACACCCACTGGACCCAGGTGTCGGTCGAGGGCACGCCGCCCAGCTCGGCGTCGTCCCAGTCGCCGCCGTCGACGCGAACCTGCACGTTCGACACGCCCGAATGGATGGCCCATGCCACCCCGCCGACTGCAACCTCGCCCGTGTGGTCGCGCTTCGTCGGCGTGTCGATCCTGGCCATCGTCTTGATCGGGCCCTCTTTCGACCAGCCCCGCGGAACCCAATAGGCGTCGTAGTCCTCCCAGCGAGTCAGTTCGATACTGGTGACCCACTTGGTCGCCGACACGTAGCCGTACAGGCCGGGCACCACCATGCGGACGGGATAGCCGTGACGCGCCGGCAGTGGTTCGCCGTTCATGGCGATCGCCAAGATGGCGTCGCGTCCGTCCATGACGACCTCGGTTGGCGTTCCCGCGGTCCAATCGTCGATCGATCTGCTCACGAGCTGCGTGGCGCCGGGTTGTACCCCGGCCTCGTCGAGGATGTCGCGCAGTAGGACACCCTGCCAACGCGCGTTTCCGATGAGGTCCCCACCCACCGGGTTCGAGACGCACGACAACGTGATGTAGCGCTCGACCTGCGGTCGTGCGAGCAGATCGTCGAACGTCAGCTCCATCGGAGTGTCGACCATGCCACCGATCTTCAGACGCCACGAATCCTTCGACACCTGGGGCACCACGAGCGCCGTGTCGATCCGGTAGAAGTCGACGGTCGGTGTGACGAACGACGCGATCCCGTCGACCGGCAGCTGGGCATTCGCGGGGAGCACCGCTGTCGGACCCTCGACCGTCGGCAGGCTGATCAGACTGCGCTCGCTGTCCACGGCGAATCGTTGCTGCAGCACGCGGCCGATGCCACCTGCGATCACGGCCAACGATCCGATGCCGATCGCACCGCCGACGAACTGCCGACGGTCGACTCCCATGGCCGGGATCGGGGCCGCGTCGGGATCCCGGCTGTCCACGGTCGGACGAGGTGCCAGGTACAGCAGCACGGCGATCGACACCACGGTGCCGACGATCGTGGGGAGCAACTTCAGCAGCGTCGGCTCCGGGCGCGTCAGCACCGCCCAGGCTCCGATGACACCCGTCACGCAGGTCAGCGCCACCGCCGCTGCCCGAGCGCCCCGCATGGCCAGCACGCCGACGCCGATCCCGATCCCGAGCAACACCACGAGCGCGCCGACGACGAGGACCACCTTGTCGTTGGTGCCGAAGGTGTCGATCGCCCAGTCCTTGAGCGGCTTGGGCACCCAGTCGATGAACACCTGTCCGACGGGCACCACTGGCGACGAGGTCCCCTCCAACAGCCCCACGACGAGTTCAGCTGCTGCGAGGCCGGCACCCGTCGCCACGAGGCCGAGCACCGGACCCATCCATCTCGGGCCGTACGATCGATCATCCATGGATCCAGATGTACCCGACTCCGAACCCTCTCGTGCCCGCTCGATCGTCTCGGAACTCGGTGTTTCCGAGAATGTTCGACTCGCGGAAGAACTTGTTTCCGAAGCGTTGGGGCTCATCACCGATCAGCCTGACACGCTCGATCTGAAGATCGCCACTGCTGCGCTCACCGAGATGCGTGACGCGTATGCGATGTTCGCTCCCTATCGCGAGCGGAGAAAGGTGGCGATCTTCGGCTCCGCGCGCACTCGGAGAGAGGACCCGCTGTACGAGTTGACCGTGAAATTGGCGCGCACGCTCGCGGCGAAGGGGTGGATGACGGTCACCGGCGCTGGACCCGGGATCATGCAGGCCGGTATGGAGGGTGCGGGGCGGGAGATGTCGATCGGCGTCTCGATCCGTCTGCCGTTCGAGTCGGGCGCGAACTCGATCATCGCAGGCGACGACAAACACGTGAGCATGAAGTACTTCTTCACCCGCAAGCTGATGCTGATCAAGGAGTCGCAGGCGTTCGTGTGCATGCCCGGGGGCTTCGGGACGCTCGACGAGATGTTCGAGCTGCTGACGCTCACCCAGACCGGCAAGGGGGTTCCCGTCCCCATCGTGCTCCTCGACGCGCCGGGCGATCCGTTCTGGGAGGGCGTCGACACGTTCGTGCGAGATCAGCTGATCGCTCGCGGTCTGGTCTCGGACGACGACGTCGACCTCTACACGATCACCAGCGACGTCGATGAGGCGGCCCGGGTGATCGAGGGTTTCTACGCCAACTACGACTCGATTCGGTTCGTCGGCGACAACCTGGTGATTCGGATGCGCCAGGGCCCGACCGACGACCAGCTCTCGGACCTGAACGAGCGATTCGGGCACCTTGCCTCGAGCGGGACGATCGCACGAGCGGAGCCCTACAAGATCGAGCGCCGAGACGACGACCGACTCCATCTCGACCGCATCTCGTTCGTCTTCGCCAAGCGCGGCTACAGCGGTCTCGCCGCCATGATCCGCGTCATCAACGGCTACGTCTCGTAAGGCTCCTCGTGATCTCGTGCGGGAATAGTTCCCGCACGAGATCACGAGAACGCGGCGGGCTCGCCGTCGCCATCGAGTTGGCGAAGCACGGCGGACGCCTTCTCGATCGCCCGGCGGGCCTGCATCAGCTTCTTGTCGTCGACCGGTCGGACCACCTCTCCGTCGGCCATCGCCTCACGCAGGCGGTCGAAGGCCAGCTCGTCGAGGTCGGCAGCGATCGCTTCGAGCCGCTCGACGAGTGCCTGGTACTCCCCCGTCATCGACCTGACACACCCAAGGCGTCGGCGACGATGTCGACAGGATGCCGCACGGGCAGATCGACGACTGTCGCCAGGTGCATCGAGCAGCCAGGGTTGGCGCTGGCGATCACCGTGGCGTCCGAGCGGGCTCGTGCCCGATCGACGGCAGCGACCTTGCGACTTCGGATCTCTCCGGCCAGCTCCGGCTGCAGGGCCGAATAGGCGCCACCCGCGCCACAGCACAACCCATCGTCGTCGAGCTCGACGACCTCGGCAACGTGGGCCAGCAAGGTCCGCACGGCGGCGTGAGATCGCTGAACGTGGCGGAGATGGCACGGGTCCTGGACGATCACCGTCGGTCGCGGCCCGCTCGACGCCGGGAGCTGATCGAGGCGAGCCGCAAGCCACTCGTCGATGTCGAGCACACGTGCGCTGAACTGCTCGGCGGCGGGGGTCCCGAGCAGCGATCCGTAGTCCTTCATCGCTGCGCCGCAGCCCGCCGAGTCGACCAGGATCGGCGCGGTCCCGGGCATGGAATCCATGACATGTGCCGCGAGCGATACTGCATCGCTGTGGAGCCCCGCGTGCACGTGGAGGGCTCCACAGCACCCGCCCCGCGGCCCGGCGAACGTCGATCCCGTGAGCGTGACCAATGCAGCGGCGTTTCGATGGGTCTCGCGTTGCCACGCGTCCATGACACAGCCCGTGAACAACCACACGTCGGTGTCGGTCTGGTCCGCCGTCGACGTGACCGCTGGCGGACGCCGGAGCGGGAGTCGAGGTATGCCGAGTCGGCGCGGCACCAACCGCAGTCGCTGGCCGACAGCGAGCGCCGACGACCCGACGAGCAACGTCCGATGGTGGGCCAGCACCCCGAAGCCCAGCCGTTGCCACCACGGCGTGATCCGGCCGGCGGTTGCCAACGCTGTCCGGGTCTCCTCCATCAGCGCCCCGAACTGCACACCGCTCGGGCACGCGGGCTCGCAGCCGCGACACTGCACGCACGTCTCGACGAAGTCGACGAACGAGTCGTCGATCGGGAATTCGCCGCGGTCGACCGCCCGCATGGCGTCGATGCGGCCACGCGGGGAGTACTTCTCCTCCCCCGTCACTCGAAACGTCGGGCAGTGCGGCAGGCAGAGCCCACAGCTCACGCACGTCGACAACAACTCCGGGTCGAGTCCGAGCACCGACAGCCCAGTGGTCGGGGGAGACTCCATCGGCGCCACCGTAGCGCCGGGTAGTGAGCGCTTCGGGTGACGGGCCATACTCGGCAGTCCATGCCCGAAGGCCACACGATCCATCGCATCGCCCGGGACCACGCCAAGCTGCTCGCGGGTCGCGTCGTTCGGGTGTCGAGCCCGCAGGGCCGGTTTGCCGACGCCCGACGTGTGGACGGCGCGGTGCTCGAGCGGATCGAGCCGTACGGTAAGCACCTCTTCTACAGGTGGTCGACCGGAGAAGTCGGACACGTGCACCTCGGGCTCTTCGGCAAGTATCGGGTGCAACGAACCCCCGACTCGCCCGAACCGACCGGCCAGGTCAGGATGCGGCTCCAGACCGAACCCGACGTGGAACGCGACGAGTACGTGACCGTCGACCTCGGCGGCCCGACAACATGCACCGTCGATCCGCCGTCGGTCCGGCGCGAGATCCTCGCCCGGCTCGGCCCCGACCCGATCCGGCGGGGTTCGAGACCCGACGCGATGATCGAACGCATCCAGCGGAGCTCGCGCAGCATCGGCGATCTCCTCATGGACCAGTCCGTCGTCGCCGGCATCGGCAACGTCTACCGAGCCGAAGCGCTCTTCGTCACCGGTCTGCACCCCCTTCGGCCGGGCACGGACTGCGACCGAGCGGAGCTCGAGGCGCTGTGGTCCACCGCGCAGGGCATGCTCCGCCAAGGGGTGAGGGACAACCGGATCGTCACGGTGAGCCGCGACGACCTCGGCATTGCACCGAACGTCCGGATCACACGCGGCGAGGCCACCTACGCGTACAAACGCGACCGCTGTCTGCTCTGCGGCGACGGGATCCGCCGGATCGAGATCGCCAACCGAACGTGCTACTTCTGCCCGACACACCAACCGTCATGACCGCGTACGCTTGACCCATGACCGCCGTCGAGCGCATTCCCGAGATCGTCCACCAGCTCCGAGAAGGATTCCAGAGTGGTGTACTCCGCGACGTCGAGACGCGTCGCGTTCACCTTCGTGCGTTGCGCGAGCTCTTCGTCGAGCAGGAAGACCGCCTGATCGACGCGCTCGTCGCCGACGTCGGCAAGCCACGCATCGAGGCCTACACCACCGAAATCGCCTTCACGATCAACGAGATCGACCACACGCTCAAACACCTCGACGCCTGGACCAAGCCCACCAGGGTCAAGGTGCCGCTGACGTTCAAGCCGGGTTCGGCGACGTTGCGTCCCGAGCCGCTCGGAACGGTCTGCATCATCGCACCGTGGAACTACCCCGTTCAGCTGCTCTTCGCTCCGCTCGTGCCGGCGCTCGCTGCGGGCAATACCGCCGTCCTCAAGCCCTCGGAGGTCACGCCGTCGGTGTCGGCGCTGATCGAGGAGTTGGTGCCCAGGTACTTCAGCGCCTCGACCGTCGCCGTCGTCACCGGCGCCGTCGACGAGACCACCGCGCTGCTCGAGCAGCGCTTCGACCACATCTTCTACACCGGCAACGGCAAGGTCGGCCGCGTCGTGATGCGCGCTGCCGCCGAGCACCTCACACCGGTGACGTTGGAACTGGGTGGCAAGAGCCCAGCGATCGTCGCTGCCGACGCCAACATCCCGGTTGCTGCCAAGCGCATTGCCTGGGCCAAGTTTCTCAATGCCGGCCAGACCTGCGTCGCCCCCGACTACGTACTCGTGGAGAGCACGGTCGAGGACGAGTTGCTGTCGGAACTCGCTGCTGCGGTCACCTCGTTCTACGGTGCCGAGCCTCACCACTCGGCCGACTACGCACGGATCGTCAACCAACGCCATCACGATCGCCTCACCGGGCTGCTCGACGCGGGCGGTTTCGATGCCACGGTGATCGGCGGCACACACGATCGCGACGATCGGTACCTGTCGCCAACGATCCTCGCCGGCGTCAAGCCCGATGCTGCGGTGATGGGCGACGAGATCTTCGGCCCGATCCTTCCCGTGCTCGCTGTCGGCGACGTCGACGAAGCAATCCGTTTCGTGAACGACCGGGACAAGCCCTTGGCGTTGTACGCCTTCAGCGGCAGCGACGATGTCCTCGACCACGTCGTCGCAAACACCACGGCTGGCGGTGTGACGCTGAACCACGCAGTACTTCACCTCGCGATCCCCGACCTGCCCTTCGGTGGAGTCGGAGCAAGCGGCATGGGCTCGTATCACGGCAAGCCCGGTTTCGACACGTTCACGCACTACAAGGCGGTGCTCGACAAGCCGACCCGTCCGGACCCCGCGCTGATGTATCCGCCGTACACGAACATGAAGC
>JBGSII010000087.1:0-3504 GCA_041742555.1 Ilumatobacteraceae bacterium | reverse complement strand
GGCTCGGTTGCGATGCCGGTCAGTGTGGCGTAACCCAGCGCCGCCACCATGCGAGGGTCGCCGCGCCGGAGCCGACCCGCGTCCATCTCGGCATCGAGGTAGGCGATCGCTCGGTCGACCAACGGCTGGATCCGGGTGCGCAGCCGTTCCGCCGGCTCGGAGTCGAGTCGACTCACCTCCCGGATCAACCCGAGCAAGGCGGGACGCCGCACGGCCGGGCGGAACACAGCGCGCACGACGGCATCGATCCGATCGAGCGGATCGTCGGGCGCAGCGCGCAGCGCGGCATCGATCACGACGACGAGCTCGGCGGCAGCGACGCCGAGCACCTCGTCGACGAGGACGTCTTTGGACTCGAACCAGTAGAGCACCGTCTGCTTGCGCACACCGACCGTGCGGGCGATCTCGTCGAGCGACACCGCGTCGACGCCACGTGTTCCGAACAGATCGAGCGACGACGCCAGGATGCGATCCCGCGTCGAGCCACCGGCGTCTCCCGAGCGGTTCATCTCTACCAATTGGTAGACGATCATGCTAGAACAGTCAACCGTGATCGCCGAATCGCTTGCGGGGAAACGCATCGCCATCACCGGTGCGACCGGGTTCGTCGGCACCGCGCTCGTCGAGCGGTTCCTGCGATCGGTCCCCGACTGCGAGCTGGTGTTGCTCGTGCGCGACGGGCAGCGCACGAGCGCGGCACGACGCACCGACCGCGAGATCTTCAAGAACGATGCGTTCGACCGACTCCGCGCCGAGTGCCGCGACGCTGACGTCGAGTTCGACACGATCACCGCCCGCGTGACCACGATCGCCGGCGACGTCACGCGCGACGGGCTCGGCCTGAACGAGGTCGATCGAACGATCTTCGCGAGCTGCGACACCGTGATCCACTCCGCCGCCGCGGTCTCGTTCGACTCGCCGCTCGACTCGGCGGTGGAGATCAACCTGCTCGGCCCCTCACGAATCGCCGACCTGTGCAACACGATCGGCATCACCCCACACCTGGTGGCCGTGTCGACGTGCTACGTCGCCGGCAACCGGCGCGGCAACGCACCCGAGAAACTCGTCAGCGACGGCCCGTTCGACATCGGCATCGATTGGCGCAACGAGGTGGCCGCGAGCCGTCGACTCCGCTCCGACGCCGACGCCGCGAGTCGCAGCCGCGAGCAACTCGAGACCTTTCGCAAGGAGGCTCGCACCGAGTTGGGCGCCGCCGGCGCTCCGGCACTGGCGTCGAAGACCGAGCAGTTGCGCGAGGCCTGGGTGAAGGCCCAACTCGTCGAGGCCGGCAGGGCTCGGGCCGCCAGCGTCGGCTGGCCCGATGCCTACGCGTTCACCAAGGCGCTCGGCGAGCAGGCCCTGACCGACGTCAAGGGTCCCGTGCCGGTGTCGATCGTGCGACCCTCCATCATCGAGTCCGCCCTTGCAGAGCCCCGCCCGGGCTGGATTCGCGGATTCCGAATGGCCGAGCCGGTGTTGATCTCCTACGCCCGCGGCCTGCTCGACGAGTTCCCCGGCGTGCCGGAAGGGACGGTCGACGTGATTCCGGTCGACCTGGTCGTCGCCGCCATCATCGCGGTCGCCGCCCTGGGACCGGAACGTGCGCCCGAGATCACCCAGGTGGCGTCGGGTGGCATCAATCCGCTGAAGTACCGGGTGCTCGTCGACAACGTGAGCGGGTGGTTCCTCGAGAACCCGATCTACGACGCAAAGGGTCAACCGATCGTCGTCCCCGAGTTCCGCTTCCCCGGTCGCGGCCGCGTGCAGGGCCAACTCAATCGGGCCAAGACCATCCTCTCGGCCGGCGAGAAGGTGCTCCAGAACCTCCCGCTGCGCGGGCGCCAAGCCGAATGGTCCGCACAGATCGAGACGAAACGAACCGAGGTCGAGCGGGCGCTCACCTACGTCGAGCTCTACGGGCTCTACACGGAGTGCGAGGCGATCTACCAGGTCGACAACCTGATGCTGACGTGGGGCGAGCTCGACGACGGCGACCGGGCGACGTTCAACTTCGACCCGCGGTCCGTCGACTGGCCGACCTACATCACCCAGATCCATCTGCCGTCCATCGTCAGGCACGCCCGGGTCAAGACGACACCGGGAGCCTCACCGTCGACCGATCGGATGGCGCGGTTGCGCAAGCAGGTGCTCGACCCGAAGCGCCAGGTCGTGGCGTTCGACCTGGAGAACACGTTGATCTCATCCAACGTCGTCGAGAGCTACTCCTGGCTCGCCACGCGGCGGCTCGACACCCCCGAACGCATCCGCTACGTCCTGCGCACACTCGTCGAGGGCCCGGGCCTACTGAAGCTCGACCGAGCCGATCGCAGCGACTTCTTGCGGTACTTCTACCGACGCTACGAAGATGCCCCCGTCGAGCAGATCGAACGCGACGCCCGCGAGATGTTCGGCCAGATCATCATGACCAAATCGTTCCCGGAGGGGATGCGACGCGTCCGCCAACATCGGGCCCTCGGGCATCGCACGATCCTGATCACGGGCGCGCTGAGCTTCAATGTCGAGGGGCTGCGGCCACTGTTCGACGAGATCGTCGCCGCCGAGATGTCGATCCGCCCGGACAACACCTATTCGGGCGAGATGCACACCGTGCCACCCACCGGGGAGGCACGGGCTCAGGTCCTCGCCGACTACTGCGACGCCGAGGGGTTCGATCTCGACGAGTGCGTCGCCTACGCCGACTCGTCATCGGACCTCCCGCTCTTCGAGGCCGTCGGGTTCCCGGTGGCGGTGAACCCCGAGACCCGACTCGCAGCGATCGCCCGCAAACGTGGTTGGCTGGTCGAACACTGGTCCAAGGCACCGGGCGGGCCGCGTCCCCGTCTCCCGATCGGGCCGCTGCTGTCCGAACGCCAGCGCAACGAACGCTTCGGGAACGCACGCCGGAGTGGGGCGAGCACGTGAAGGCGCTCCAGGTGTCCCGATCGGTGCCGCGCCTCGGCATGGCCCGGATCGCCTCAGCGATCTCGCCGGTGACCGCGACCAAGATCGGCCCGCTCGAGTACACCTCGATCGAACCGCCGGGGCTGCCAGGCCCCGGGTGGCATCGGGTCCACACGGTGCTCGCCGGCATCTGCGGGTCCGATCTCTCCCTCGTCGAAGGCCACGCATCGCTCTACTTCGAGGACTGGGTGTCGTTTCCGTTCGTGCCGGGACACGAGGTCGTCGGGCGGCTCGACGACGGCACGCGCGTCGTCCTCGAACCCGTGCTCGGCCACGAGGCCCGCGGTTTCGCACCGCCGTTCGAGGGTGCCGCCCCGGGCGACGGCGACGACTACGCCCACCTCGCGACCGGACCGCTCGAGCCCGGCATCCAGACCGGGTTCTGCTGTTCCACCGGCGGCGGCTGGGCACCCCAGTTCGTCGCCCACGAGTCGCAACTCCATCGCATCGGCGACGAGATGCTCGACGAGCGAGCAGTGCTCGTCGAGCCGCTCGCAGGCGGCATCCACGCAGCGCTCCTCGCGGCGCCGACCGTCGCCGAAC
>JBGSII010000086.1:0-3412 GCA_041742555.1 Ilumatobacteraceae bacterium | reverse complement strand
GCACGACGCGGCCGGCGGCCATCACGACCAGCGACGTGGCCAGCGCGGCAACGTCGGCCGCGTCGTTCGTGCTCATCAACGTCGTCACGCCGTAGCCCTCCTGGAGGAGCGCGATCTCGTGGCGCAGTCGCCCGCGGCGGGGCTCGTCGACCGCGGCGAAGGGTTCATCGAGCAACAAGACCTTCGGGACCCGCACGAGCGTCCGGGCGATCTGCACGATCTGCTGTTCACCGCGCGAGAGCTGGGTCGGGTCGCGGTGGGCCAACTCCTCGATGTCCCATGCCCGCATCTCCGCGCCGACACGATCGTGGATCTCCCCGCTGCCCACGTGTCGGATCTCCAGCGGGAACGCGACGTTGCGACCCACCGACAGATGCTCGAACAAGGCCGGATCCTGGAACATCAACCCGACGTCTCGGTCGCCGGGCGAGACCCGCGTGACGTCGGCACCACCGATTCGCACGGTTCCCGCGGTCACCCGGTCGAGCCCGGCGATCGCTCGCAGCAGTGACGACTTCCCGCTCCCCGACTCCCCCACCAGGCCGACGAACTCGCCGTCGGGCAACACCAACGACACATCGTCGAGGCGTTGCGACCCGTCGATCGCCACGCTGACCCGCTCCAGCTCGACCTGCGCCATCAGGATGTCACCCCGAGCACCCAGCCCTCCTCGGCGACCGCGGCGCAAGCGACGTCCGCGGGCATCGAGGGCGAGAACCAGGCCTCCAGGGCGCCGGACGAATCCGCGTCGGCGAGCCATCGGGCAGTCGTTCGTACCTGCGCTGCATCACGAACCTCGCCGGCTGCCTCCAGCGCCACCAGCATCGACGGCCAGACCTCGACCAGCACCACCGCACCCCCATCGCACGGCGGTGCCGTCAGCCCGGTGGTGAACGGCCAGATGTGGAGGCGATCGGCGAAGCGATGGGCCAGGGTGTGCAGTCGAGCGATGCCGAGCAGGCTCTGGCTGCCCACCGCTCCGGCGCCGAGGAGCTGCCAGGATGAGAACGGGCGCGCCCCACGAGACCGAAGGAGCTGCTCCACTGAGCGGAACTCGGCGAACCCCGTCGTCGACGGCTTCGTGCTGCCCAGATGCTCGCTCCGAGCCGACGGCGGACACCCCCAGAACGGCGCTGGCGCACCGGTGAGGCGTCGGTTGAGTTCGGCCGCCACGGCGAACCGGTTGTTGCCGTTGCGATCATCGTCATCGATGCGGTCGGCGAGCAGCTCCCACATCGCCGACCACGCAGGACCGCTCAACCCGAGCGCAGCCGCGGTTCCGGCCGGATATCCCAGCGAGAAGTCGACCCCGATCAGCGTCGACGACCTCGGGTCGGACTCGAGAAGGTCGGTCAAGGCCCCGATCGCGCCCGCCCGGGTCGGGAGATTCGTGATCGCCACCTCGCCGGAGCGATCGTGGACCGCGATCCAGATCGAGTCACGACCGACTTTCGGGGCCGAGTTCGCACTCCAGTCGACCACGACGACCCGGTCGAACACGGCCGCCTGTCTCGTTCCTATGCGACGACGTCGGCAACGGCGGCGAAATGCAGCCCTGCGGCGACCACGGTCAACAGGTGCCACACCTCGTGATAGCCGAACGTCGACGGCCACGGATTCGGTCGGCGCACGAGCAGCACCGGGAAACCGACGGTGTAGGCGACGCCACCAGCAACGATGAGTGCGAGCTGTGCCGTCGTGAGGTTGTCGACCAACACGGGAGTTGCGATGAGCGCCACCCAGCCCATCACGATGTAGAGCGAGTACGAGACGTAACGAGCGCCGTGGAAGAACGCCAGCTTGAGCAGCATCCCGACCGCGGCGAGCGTGCCGACGATCACCAGCATCGGAATCCCCCACTCCGGTGGCATCGCGACGAGGCACAACGGCACGTAGGTTCCCGCGATGAGAAGGTAGATCATCGAGTGATCGAGCCGCTGCATGATCGTCCGCGCCCGCTCGGACTGCGCGAGCCGGTGATACGCCGCGGAGGTCCCGAACAGCAGCAGCAGTGACGCCGAGTAGATCGCGGCACCGACGGTGGCAGCGGCCCCCTGGGCCAGCGCGATCAATGTGATCCCGGCGGGAATCGACGCGAAGAACGCCCACGAGTGCATCTTGCCGCGCCACACCGGCCTCGGCGAGAGGTGGGGGGTCACGACGCTCACAAGGCCACCGTAGCCCGATCGCGCTCTCAGCGTCCCGCGGCCCTCCGATGAGCTGTCAGCGGTGGGCTTGCATGAGCGCGATGACGGCGTCGCCGTAGCGTTCCAGCTTCGCCGGGCCGACACCGGAGATGCGGCCCAGGTCGCGCAACGTCGTCGGCGCCTGCCGCGCAATCGCCGCCAGCGTCTTGTTGTCGAACACCACGTAGGCAGGTTTTCCGTCACGCAGTTCGTTGCGGAGATCCCGAAGCGCGCTGAACCGTCGCTGGCCGGCCTCATCGAGGTCGGCTGCCGGTTTGCCGGCCGAGGAGCTCGACGCGCTGCGTGTCCGGGCGGCGACCGGCTCGGGACCGTGCGACGACACGATTCGGGCCGCCGAGGGTTCCGTGGTCAGTTCGGCGACAAACGGGCTCGGGTGCGCTCCGGTGGTGATCGAGGCATGACGGCTTGCCCGAGTGATCGCCACGTGGAACAGCCGCCGTTCCTCCTCGACGTCGTCGGCGAGCCGGTGCGGGTACTGGTCGGCGTCGGCGAGATGCACCACGACGTGCGGCCACTCCTGCCCCTTGACCCGGTGCACCGTCGACAGCAGCACACCACCGGGTGCTCGCTTCGCCGCGAGTTGCGAACGAAGCCACCGCTCGAAACTCGACGCATCGTCGTGCAGCGCCGCGAGGTGCTGCACTGCGGTGAGATCGTCACCCTGGGCCGACCGGTTCATGCCGCGGCGGTTGGCATCGAGCGACGAAACCGAACCGGCGAGGCCGATCTCGTCGATCAGGATCAGCACCAGATCCGAGGTGGTCGCACCCGCGTCAGCGGCCTTCTGCAGCGTCTGGACATCGGCAGCGAACTCGATGACCCGCTCTGCGTCACGTTCGTTCGTGAGACGCGCGGCGAGCCGGTTGAGGTCGACGATCGATGACTGTTCGGCGACCCAGTCGGTGATGCGCGGGTGGAACGACCGCGACGGGCGCCGAAGCGCCTCACGGATGTCGTCGGGTGCGAACGACCCTCCACGACCGGCGACAGCGAGGCGCAGCCACGACAGCACGGTCCGCACCGCCGTGCGATCGGCGAACTCGAGGCCCACGCCTCCACTGATCGGGATCCCCTCGCTGACCAACGCGACCTGAACGGGAGCGAGCAGCGCGTTCACCCTGGTCAACACGGCCACCTCGTCGGGCCGAGCGCCGGCCGCGATCGCATCGTGGACGGCCCGGCGAGACGCGGCCACGACATCGACG
>JBGSII010000085.1:0-3131 GCA_041742555.1 Ilumatobacteraceae bacterium | reverse complement strand
GAACGCCCTCGGCCGCGAGCGCGACCGCCGAGGCCAGCCCGAGTCCCGATGTCGCTGCCGCCACTGCAGCGCGGCGCCCGCTGATTCCCAGTTCCATCCCGCCACCGTAGGGGTTCGTCGGGCTGTGGGGCGACGCGACCGGCCGGCCGGTCGGCGAGACGGGTACGATCGCTGCGCAGTGAGATCATGAGCGACGCTTCGACCAACGACGACCACCCGTACGACCAGCGAGCCCTCGATGCGATCGCCGACGCCGAGCCCTATCCCTTCTGGCTCGAGAGCGCTGACATCCCCGAGTCGAACCCCACGCTCGTCCGCGACGAGCACTGCGATCTCTGCATCGTGGGCGGCGGCTACACCGGGCTGTGGACGGCGGTCATCGCGAAGGAACGCGATCCCTCCCGCGACGTCGTCCTGATCGACAAGGGCGAGGTCGGTGGTGCCGCCAGCGGGCGCAACGGCGGCTTCATGGAGGCATCGCTCACCCACGGAGTCGGCAACGGCATGGACCGTCACGCCGACGAGATCGACACGCTCGAAGAGCTCGGCCTGCGCAACCTCGACGAGATCGAAGCAGCCATCGAGCGGTATGCGATGGACTGCGACTACGAGCGCAACGGTGTCATCGACGTTGCCCACGTCAACCATCCGCCGTCGTATCTCGACGAGCTGCGTGAGGAGCACGACCTGTTGCGCTCGCTCGGCCAGCAGGTCCAGTGGCTCGACCAGGATGCGATGCGAGCCGAGGTCGACTCGCCGACGTACACCGGCGGCCTGTTCCGGATGGGCCGCGCCGCCTTGGTCGATCCGGCGAAGCTCGCGTGGGAACTCAAACGCGTCGCCGAGGACCTGGGCGTGCGCATCTACGAACACACCAAGGCGACCTCGGTCGACAAGGACGGGCGGGGAATCGCCGTGGTCACCCCGCTCGGGACGATCCGGTGCGCGAAGGCCGTGCTCGGGACCAACGCCGACAAGCCGCTGCTGAAGCGGATCAGCCAGTACATGGTGCCCGTCTACGACTACTGCCTCGTGACCGAACCGCTGTCGAACGAGCAGCTCGACCGCATCGGCTGGGCGAAGCGCCAGGGCCTCTCCGACATCACCAACCAGTTCCACTACTACCGGCTCACGTCCGACAACCGGATCCTGTGGGGCGGCTACGACGCGATCTACTTCTGGGGATCGAAGGTGTCGACCGAACGTGAGAGCCGGCCGGAGACGTGGGCGAAGCTGTCGGGACACTTCTTCGAGACCTTCCCGCAGCTCGACGACGTGAAGTTCACCCACACCTGGGGCGGAGCGATCGACACGAGCACGAGGTTCTCGGTGTTCTTCGGTTCGGCGATGTCGAATCGGGTGGTCTACGCCGTCGGATACACCGGCCTCGGCGTGGCCGCGACGAGGTTCGCAGCATCGACCATGCTCGACCTGCTGGCCGGCCGGAAGTCGATCGCCACGAAGACCGACTTCGTCAAGGACAAGCCGTTGCCGTTCCCACCCGAACCATTCCGCTTCATGGGCATCCAGGCCACCAGGTGGTCACTCGACCGCGAGGACAAGACCGGCAAGCGCAACGCCTGGCTGCGCACCCTCGACCGGATGGGCCTCGGCTTCGACTCCTAGCAGGGTGATGGGGTGTTACATCTGGGGTCAGACCCCAGATGTAACACCCCGCCGTCTACCGGCTGAGCACGACGATCGATCGAGGGCCGACGGTGACCGTCTCGCCTGCGGTCGCACTCGGCAGTGAATCGCCGGTCACGTCGTAGTTGGTGTCGATGACGAGGCGCCACTCGCCGGGGACCTGGACGGTGAACTCGACCGGCTCCCACCACATGTTGGCCATCACGTAGAGCCCGTCGACCGCCCAGGCGATCGACCGCGAGTCATGGTCGAGATCAGGATCGCCGTTGGCGCCGAACGTGACGAGTCGGGTGCCCCACTGTTCTGGGTCCCACAGCACCGGGTGCATCGCACGGATGGCGAGCACCTCGCGGACGAACCGTTCGTGATCGACCCATTCGATCGCTCGCTGCCAGTCCACCCACGACGTTTCGTTGTCCTGGTTGTACGCGTTGTTGTTCCCGCCCTGGGTGCGAGCGAACTCGTCACCGGCGACGAACATCGGCACACCGTGGCTGAGTGTGAGCAGGCACACCGCGTTGCGGAGCTGACGGCGACGAAGGGCCATCACCTCGTCGGGCACGCCGACGTCGCCCTCCCACCCACAGTTCCACGACCGGTTGTCGTGGTGTCCGTCGGTGTTGTCCCAGCCGTTCGCCTCGTTGTGGCGATGGTCGTAGGCGACGAGGTCGTACATCGTGAAGCCGTCGTGGGCAGTCAGGAAGTTCAGCGAACACATCGGCGAGCTGAACAGGTCGGGGCTGCCGGCAAGCCGTTGCACCATCAGTGGCACCGTCCCCGGCTCGCCTCGCAGGAACCCGCGGACCTCGTCGCGGAACTTGCCGTTCCACTGCATCCATCGTCGGTCGGGGAAGTCCGGACCGAGCAGATAGCGCGCCATGTCCCACGGTTCGGCGACGAGGCGAACGTTGCGCCGCTCACTCCAGTCACCGATCGCTCGGATGAAGTCGGCGTCGCGAGCGAGTACCGCAGCGAGATCGAATCGAAACCCGTCGACTCCGAGGTCGGCGAACCGGTCGAGAGCTTCCATGATCAGACGGCGGGCCTGCGGTGAATGAGCATCGATGACATTGCCCGTCCCGGCGTCATCGAGGTAGGTGCCGTCGGGGCGAACGACGTAGTACTCGCGCTCGTCGAGGATGCGCAGCGAATAGTACGGGCCTGCACGATCGGCCTCGGTGGTGTGATTGAACACCACGTCGAGCCACACCTCGATGTCGTGTTCATGGGCCGCAGTCACCAGGTCGGCGAGTTCCTCGGCGGGGCGTTCCCCAGCGGCATACTGTCGGTGCACGGCCCCGAACACGAGCGGCATGTATCCCCAGTAGTTGCCCTCGTCGGGATCGTACTGATGCACGGGCAGCAGCTCGAGCACCGACACGCCGAGCCGAGCGAGGCGCGCGAGCTCGTCGATCGCTGCGCGAAACGTGCCGGCATCGGGTCGCTGACGCCGTGCGGTCAGACCGCGGACGTGGGCTTCGTAC
>JBGSII010000084.1:0-8168 GCA_041742555.1 Ilumatobacteraceae bacterium | reverse complement strand
GCGGACGCTGCACGCGCCTGCGACGGAGACGCCTGCGACGGGGTGCGGGTGGCCGTGACGGGCGTGCTCGTGCTCAACAGCCAGGCGTAGACCTGTCGACGCACGGCGTCACCTCGTGGTCCGGGGGTGAGGGCCATCAGTGCGACCCCGGTGCCGATCCCGGCCAAGATCGCACCGACCCACACCGGCCCGACTGCGGCGGGCACGTCGTACGGGACGACGTCGACGACGAAGCCTTCGAACACGGTGAGTCCGCCGACATAGGCGAACGTCACCACCACGATGCCTCCGACTGCGGTCGCGATCGTGCGCGTCTCCGCGAATGGCGCCGACGAGATCCACCCGTTCGCAGCCCGTCCGACCGAGAGCGCGCCGAACGACACGACGAGGATCGTTGCCGCAGCGGTCAGGTGCGGATCGATGATCCACAGCGCCGCGCCGAACGCAATCAGCGGCACGACCAGCCCGATCGCAAGTCGGGTCGCCGGGGCATTCAGCTGAGCGGCATCGCCTGCACCGAGGTGGGGCCGGTGGACCTGACGGCTGTGCGCGGAGATCGCGCCGCCGGCGCCGAGGAACATGGCCGCCTTGTAGAGGGCGTGTCCGACGATGTGGAAGAGGCCGGCAGCAAACGCTCCGACGCCGAACTGCATGACCATGAAGCCCATCTGACCCGACGTCGACCAGACCAGGCCGCCCTTGACGTCGGTGCGGACCAACATCACCGCCGTGGCGAAGAGTGCGGTGACGACGCCGAGTGCGAAGGCGAGCGTCATCGCCCCGACCGACGAGGAGAACACCGGCGAGAACCGGAGCAGCAACACACCCGCTCCGTTGATGACGCCGGCGTGCAGGAGTGCCGACACCGGTGTGGGAGCCGCAAGCGTCGATGGCAGCCACGAGTGCAGCGGCACCAGCGCTGACCGCGCCACACCGGCGACCACCAGGCACAACGCGACGAGCATGAGGACGCTCACCGAGCCGACCGACTCGCCGTCGAGCGCCACGGCCTCCGAACCGATGCTCCGCATGTCGAGGTCACCGATCGCGACGATCGCGACCACCATGCCGATCATGAGTGCAAGGTCGCCGACCAGGAAGCTTCGAGCGGTGAGACGCTGAGAGCGCACCGCCGGCTGCCACGGCGCCTTGTGTCCCAGCAGCGCGACGAGCGTCACACTCGTGGCGACCCAGGCGACGACGAGGCCCGTCCCGGTTGCCGCGACACCGACGAGCGCCGTCGCGCTAGCGAGCACCGCGGCAAGCATGTGGAACCGCGTGGCCCTCGGATCGCCGAGCAACGATCGTGACGCGAACGACTGGACGATCAATCCGACGAGGCTGGTCAAGAGCAGCAGGATGGCACCCACACGATCCGCCGTCAGTCCCGTCACCACCGTCCCGTCGGACGTGGTGATCACGGCGTCGACGGAGCCGTCGACAGCAACGGCGATCAGTAGGCCAACCGCACCGATCGTGGCCAGTGCGGTGGCGACGACGATCAGCCGAGCAGCCGACCGTGACGACGCTCCGGCGAGTCGGACGACCACGGCAGCGAGCAGCGGCAGTGCGGGAACAGCGAGGAGGACTCCGGACACAGGCGCCACTGTAATACCGGAATTCTGATTCATGCAACTAGAGATGTGTGAAAAGATAACTATGTTGTCTTCGGTCTGTGCGTCGGGTGCAAAGATGGGTCCATGGCAGTCCCTGCGAACTCCTTCGACACGATTCAGGTCACCGAGGCCGACGACGACATCGCACTCGTCACGCTGAATCGTCCCGAGCGGCTCAACGCGATCACCTCGACGATGATCGCCGAGCTCGACGAGATCGTCCGTGCCGTCGACCTGGACTCCGACCTTCGCGTCGTGATCATCACCGGCGCCGGACGCGGGTTCAGCGCCGGTCTCGATCTCCAGGATCAGGGATCGGCTCCGGGGAGCGAGGGCACGGGACGAACCGTCAGCGGCTTCATGTGGCAGGACCACCTCGCCAACCTCCACGAACGCATCCACCGCTCGCGCAAGCCGTGGATCGCCGCGGTGAACGGGCCGGCGGTCGGAGGTGGCTTCGCGCTGAGCTTGGCGTGTGACGTGCGGTTCGCTTCGACGGCTGCGACGTTCGGGGCGGTGTTCCTGAAGATCGGTGTGTCGAACTGCGACATGGGGACGAGCTACTTCCTGCCGCGCCTCGTGGGAGCGTCCCGCTCGGCCGAACTGCTGCTGACCGCGCGCATCTTCGACAGCGACGAGGCGTCACGCATCGGACTGCTCAGCGACGTCGTGGAACCCGAGCTGCTGATCGACCGCTCGCTCGAGACCGCCAGGCTGATCCGTGCGAACGCTCCGTTCGCGACCTGGATGACCAAGGAGACGATGTGGCAGACCCTCGACGCGCCGTCGTTGCGTCACGCGCTCGACATCGAGAACCGCACCCAGATCATGTGCAGCACCACCGGCGACACCGCCGAAGCGATGCGCGCCTTCATCGAGAAGCGACCACCGGTCTGGAAGGGGCTCACCCAGCGGTGAGCGGAGCAGGGCGACCAGCTCACGATCCACGCGGAGCATGGATCATCCTGCACGAAATCGACCACCTCCTCCAGCACCACCCCCGCACCGGACCGGGGGCGAACCGCATTGTCAGGCGAGCACGCCGAGTCCCTTGGCGATGAGATCAACGCCGAACACCAGGAGCAGCACCGACATCACCGCGTCGTTGTGGAAGCCGAGCCAGCCCTTGAGCTCGTCGAGGATGCGCTTGGCGCTGTCTCCGCCAACGAGGTAGTAGAACACCGGGCCGACGATGGTGGCACTGGCAATCACCACGAAGACGAGCAATGACGCGACCACGTCGCCACTCGACAATCCGAGCTGCGCGACCGCAGTGCCCGCGGCGACCGCCAGCATGAGATTCTTCGGGTTCACGCCGGCCAGCAGCAGGCCGAGCCCGAGAGCTTTGCCGGGCGAGAGGGTGTCGATCATCGACATCCACTTCGGCATCTCAGGCTGCTGGCCTGGCGCAGGGCGACGCTTCCAGGTGCGGGCGGCTCCCAAGAGGAGCAGCGCTCCCAATGCGACCTTGCCCCAGGCGATGGCGTCGACCGTGCCGGTGCTCGTGGCGGCATCTGCGGTGTCGGCGAGCGCGTATGCAGCGGTGCTGACGACGGCGAGCGCAACCACCCAACCGAGTGCGAACATCGGACCGTTCACCCGAGCCCGCTGGGTGAACAGCATCAGGATGACGGCGATGATCGGGAATGGGCTGACCGCCACGCCGACTGCGAATCCGAGTACTTCACTGATGCCTGCGCTCATGGTGTTCACGATGCTCGCGCGTCCCTCTGGGTCATCGCCCAGACGGAGCCCTCGGTGACTCAGCGCGCTGCGGCGTTCGCCGGGCGTTGCGATGCGTAGGTCCGAGCCGACGGGGTCGGTACTTGCCGGTGGCGATCAGACCTGGTGGAGACGACGGGAGGTTCAGAGACGATGGCGGCTGCGGTGCCTTCGGGAAGCCGGTGGAGTTGTGGGGTCACGCCGATGACCGAGTCCGCGATGTGTCAACTGGCAGGTGTCGCGGTTGGGTGTCGGGTTGGCGGCGCTGAGCGGCCAGGCCGTCGAAGTAGCGGTCGAGTTGCTGATGGGCAATCGCTCGCTCGTCGTCGGCGGTGAGTCCGATGGCCAGCGGCCGACAGAAGCGGATGGCAGCCAGAGCAATGTCGGTCGCCGTGACTTCTTCGCCGGCCGCCCCGTCGTCGATTGCGGCAGCAACGAGCCGTTCGAGGACGCCGCTCGCGGCGTCACGCTGTTCGGGCCAGTCGTGGTCGTCGAGGAGCGGATACACGATGTTGACGGCGCCCAGCCCTGCGTCGATCGCGGCATGCAGATACCGGCGTAGCGCCCGGCCTCCGCTCGTCTCCTCCTCCAAGGCTGCACGGCCCTCGGCGATTGCGCGGTCCAGGACCTCGACGGCGACGGCGTGCAGCAGGCGCTGCTGGTCGGGGAAGTGTCGGTAGAGCGTGGCGATGCCGACCCCGGCGCGTTCGGCGACGGTGTCTCGGGACGGCTCACCGCCAACCTCGAGGACGACCTCGACTGCTGCGTTGACGATGGATCGGCGGTTCCGTCGAGCGTCAGCGCGCACCGCTCAGCTCCGGAGTGCATGGTCGATGACAGGGCATTAAACGGAGTATAGTCCTCCGTTTATAAGATGATGCCAGGAGGATCCGTGGCAAGCCAGCCGCAACCAGAACACATGAAGACAATCGCCGAAGCGATCGCCCAAGCCCATAACGCCGCGCACGTTCCGGCGACCTTCGACAGCTACCAACACGTCACCGGCCCGTTCTTCCACGGGACCAAGTCCGAGTTCGCGATCGGCGACGAGCTCACACCCGGGCATGGCTCCAACTACCACGACGGACGCGTCGCCAACCACGTCTACTTCTCGGCGTTGCTCGAGCCAGCCATCTGGGGCGCCGAACTCGCCATCGCTCTCGGAGACGGCACCGGCCGCGAACATCTCTACATCGTCGAACCAACCGGGCCCTTCGAGGACGACCCCAATGTCACCAACAAGAAATTCCCCGGCAACGTCACACAGTCCTACCGCACCCGCCAACCCATGCGAATCATCGGCGAAGTAGAGAACTGGGACCGTCACCCACCCCAGGTCCTTCAGGCCATGCTCAACAGCATCGCCAAGCTCCGCGCCGATGGGCACGACGTCATCGAGGACTGAGCCCCAGCTGGAGCGCCGACCCAGCGGCGGACGGGTCCCGATACGCAGGTACGTAACGTGACGGCATCGCAGACGAAGCGACCGCACCCGCGATGTAGCGCAAGGCGAACCGTTCTTGTTCGGTTCTTGTCCTGGTCCAGTCGACCGACACGTGCCGATCAGCACCGGCCCAGCGGTCGATCGGTGGCTGTGACAGTCGGTTGCAGTTCATGGCCGCACGGCAGACCTCGGAGCTGGCGCGAGTCAGGAGGTCCCGACGTCGGAAGGGTCTCGCCGGGTGAACGTGACATGGCTGACACCATTCTCGCCGCCCTCGCTGACGGCGTTGTAGTGGAGATCGATGTTGCGCAGGTCGTCCCACAGGTTCTCACCCTGGCCGAGGACGATCGGTGTCACCGCAAGGTGGAGCACGTCGATGAGCCCCGCTTTCAGGACCTGGCCGTTCGCGAGGGGTACCGGCGGGCGATCGGCGAGGTCGTTCAGTGACACCATGCAACCCAGGCCTCTTCACGGCCCCCGCAGCCTCGACCTCGGACGACACGAAGGGCGTGAAGTTCGTGTAGCGGTTGGGGGCCGCTCACGGGTTAGAGCATCAGGGACGACAATGACGACCGTGACCGACGACTTCGATGAGTTCTTCCGCGATGCGGAGCCGCGACTGCGCCGCGCCTATGCGGCGCAGCTCGCTCCGCACCGTGTCGGCGACGCAGTGGGCGCTGCGATGGAGTTCGCCTGGCGGAATTGGGATCGGGTCGCTGCAATGGAGTTTCCGGTGGCGTACCTGTTCCGGGTGGGGCTGTCGAAGTCTCGTCCCCGACGCGAGGGTCGGCTTCCTGCAAACCCACCGAACGACCACAACAATGTCGAGCCGAAGTTGGTCGCTGCGATGCAGCAACTGCCGGATCGCCAGCGCGAGGTGGTCTGGCTCGTCGATGCCTGCGAGTGGACGCCGACCGAGGCCGCCGAGGCACTCGGGTTGTCGTTGTCGGCTGTCAGGACCCACCGCTCTCGAGGGCTCGAGCGCCTTCGCCAACAGTTGGGGGTGATCTCGAATGCATGACCTCTCCGAGCAGCTTCGCGAGTGGTCGACATCGCTCGCCGAGTCCGTGGCACCAACCGAGCTCGACGCCATCAAGGCGTCACAGACCTCCCGGACCGACACGGAAACTCGCCGCTGGCTTGCCGTTGCAGCATCGATCGTCGTGATCGTCGTCGGCATCGCCGCTGTCGCCACACTGGGCAACGACGATCCTGAACCCGTCACCCCAGCTACCAACCCGCCAGCAACAGCACCCGTACCCGAGTCGACAAGCACACCGACCGCGACCAACCAGGCGTCTTCGAACGAAGCAGGGGTCTTCAGCGGGACCGGCAACGACATGATCGAACTGGACACGGCAGCGGTCGGACCGCAGATCGTGGTTGCCACCAATTCGGGGCCTGGCAACTTCGCCGTCCACACCCTGAACGCCGCCCGAGAAGAGGTCGATGTCGTCATCGACGTGGCCGGACCGACGACCGGCCGCTACTTCACCACCGACGACTTCCAGTTCCTGCGCATCGAATCGCAGGGCGACTGGACCATCGAAACGGTGCCAGCAGCACTCGCAGACATCCCGCTGTGGACCGAAGGGACCTACACCGGCTCAGGCAACGATGTCGTCAGGTACACCGGCGAGCCAGGACTGCTGAGCTACTCGGACGCCGACGACCAGAACATCGAAGTCCGCTCGCATGGATCCGACACCGGCGCGATGTTCATCGCAGTCCTCGCCGACGGAGCATGGACGCTGACCATCGAACCGGTGCCAGCGCCGGTGAACCCGGAAGACCGACTCGAAGCATGGCCCCCCGCACCTGCTGCGCCGACCCCGATCGACGATGTTCCACGCTTCTTGCCGACGACGCCCATCGCGGTGGCCGGAACACCCGTGCGGGCGCTAGCCGAAGGAGGAACCGCAGCCGCGCCGACATTCACACAGGTGTTCGCCGACGCCGAACGCGACGTGCTCATCACCCTGCAGACGCAACCGAACAGCATCGAGTCGACCCCTGCCGAGTTCCGTCAGCCCCTCACGATCGACGGATGGGACGACGCCTTCGCCACCGACGGAAGCGTTCGAGTGGTGGCGTCGGATCCGAGCGGCTACGTCCGGCTGACGGGGACCGGCATCGACAACGACCGGGCCACCGAGATCATCGCGTCGATGCAGCGACGCCCCGGCAGCAACCCGGGCTGGGATCTCGGTCCCGGCAACACGGGTCTTGTCGAGATCAACGGCGCATGGAACGACTCCGCAGGACAACGCTTCATCACCTGGTTCGACGGTGATCGTGTCGTGGCCCAGATGCTGACTTCGCCCGCCCACACCGACCTGATCAACCAAGCACTCGCTCCCGCCTTCGACCGCGTCGACGTCAACGGAGTCGACGGCTGGCTCAACCCGAACGACACCCGACGCTCGATCGTGTGGTCACCCGACGGAACCAACATCGTCGTCCTCGGCGTCGCGGACACCAGCATCGACCCGCTCGATCTGGCTTCGAGCGTGACCGCACGCGACGCCGAAGAGTTCGACGCACGCACCACGACCCAGTTCCCGGCCGGCATCGGTGACGGCTGCGACGGAAGCCTCTTCTGCTGACAGCCGCTCCGACCAACTCGGACCTCCTCGAGAGACGCTGGCGTCCACTCCAAGTGCGTCAAGAGACGGGATCCCGAGGAACCAACGATCATCTTCGGTCGTCCAAGATGGGGTGATGCGACAACGAGGAGCCGTGGTCTTGAGGATCGCGCTGCTGTGGGCAGTAGCAACGGTCACGTTCGGAGCCTTCGTGCTGGGTACGTCCGAGCGAGTGGGTGCGTGCAGCTGTGGCTCGTTGACCGACCAAGAGGCGTTCGAGAACGCTGACGCTGTGTTCACCGGCACCCTGGTCGAGGTCATCACCCCAGACGGGGACACCTACAGTTCCACGGATCCCGAGCGCTTCGTGTTCGACGTCGACGAGGTCTTCAAGGGAACCGTGTTTGCTCGCCAGTCGGTCGTCACAGCCCGCGACGGGGCAAGTTGCGGACTCGAGATCTCAGGTTCAGGACCATTCATCGTGTTCGCTCGCAACGAGTCCGAGGGCATCACCGACGTCGCCGCCGGCGGTGAGCTCTACTCCAACCTGTGCTCCGGAACACGTGCTCTCGCGGGCGGAGAACCCCCGTCCAGCTTCGGCGCGTCGGCGGCACCGGCTCCCGGCGCCTCCGCGATCGGTGACAGCGGGTCGCAAGGCTCGATCACACGAACTGTCGTGGTCGCGGGGGTGCTCGCGCTGTTCGGAGCGGGTTGCACGTTCATCGCCTACCGACGTCGACAGCGTGCGTCGCTACCGCAACCTGCAACGTTCTCGGTGTGGGGGGGGGGGGGGGGGGGGGG